>CAZJOB010000042.1:0-15058 GCA_964547435.1 uncultured Desulfatiglans sp.
GGGCAGAAGATATGGACGCTGGAGCGTGCAGTCCGCGTAATGCATGGAAGAAGCCGTGAGAAGGAGGATTTCTACCCCTATATGTATATGCCGGGTGCATCAGGCATAGCTATTTACGGTGGTGTGCCTATCTATGAAAAGGGCCAGTGGCGTAGTGATAACTGCCGTGACATGTACCTGGACAGAAAGGGCGTGGATGACTTCAAGACCCACTTTTATGCACTTGAGGGCTGGGACAAGGAGCACGGCTGGCCTACAAAAAAGACCATGGAAAAACTGGGTTTAAAGAGAATGGTCGAGCCTATGAAAAAAGCGGGAAAACTGGGGATCGCATAATATACAACTATAAATATTGATGATCTCGTAAAAAGCTGTTTTATGCCTCTTTTCGGCAACCTATGAGAAATGAAGTCTGTTTGAACATTTTTGAAAGGCCACAAGGCAAATATTGCTGTTTAACCGTAGGGGCCGACCTATGCCTGGCCCGACGTAGTTCCGATTTGCCAAAACGAAGGCGGCTGTCGTCCCACCAAGCTTGGTTATGGGCAAATACCGGGCAGGCAGCCGCCGTCGCCAAGGCTTCCGCCTTCGCGAATGCTTCGGCGCGACAAGATGGCGAGCCAGGTGCGTGCCCCTACAAAAAATAATGTGGTTTTATACTATGAATAATTCATGGTGCACTACTAACTGTTATATGCCGAGAGTAATATGCTATGAGTCACAAAGTTGCTTTTGACTTCCTTGGAAGTTCAAAAAACGTCATTCCCGCGCAGGCGCATAGGCGTCAAGCTAAGGAGGTTAACGCACTGAATGCTATTTATTTGGTGAGAAATACGATACATTTTCTTCCGTGGGGTTTTACACCCCACCGAAAAAGAGGTGGCATATAAAATGCCACCCTACGTTTAAAAAGGGGCACCCAATAATGTGCTCAAATAAACTTTTTTGCCTTAGCTTGACGCTAATGCGCGCAGGCGGGAATCCAATGATAGCAGGCACTTATGGACTCTTGCCTTCTCGGGAGTGACAGCTTTAGGGAATTTATAAGGGTGCATCAAATATTCATGATTAATGAAATTATATTATGATAAAAAAACTGCTGCCATTATGTGGTTATATCATACTGGTTTGCCTGAGCACTGCAATCGCGGATGATTATTCCGAACCGGGCGATCTTAAATATATCTGCGGCCTTAAAAATGCCGAGGATATCCTTCCGCTTGGCGATACTCAATGGATGATTGCCTCCGGCCTGAACGGCCAGTTTTCAAATACGAATGATATTGGTCACATCTATCTGGTTAATCGCAAAAACAGGACATTTGAAGAATTTTATCCTGGTGAAAAACCTAAGTTTAATTATGATAAAAAAATGTTCAATGCCTGCCCTGGTCCGATAAACCCTGAAAATTTCTCCGCCCACGGGCTGGCCCTTAAACAACAGTCACAGGGGCAGTTTCGCCTGTACATCACCAGTCATGGAGAAAGAGAAGCCATAGAAGTATTTGATATTAATACCAAAGGCGCCAAACCAACGATCATCTGGACTGGTTGTGTGTTATTGCCAGGGACAATGCTGGCGAACAGTGTCGCGATTCTTTCAGACGGCGGATTTGTTAGTACCAAATTTTATGACCCGACTGTGCCTGATTCATTTAATGAAATATTTCAGGGAAAGAAGACCGGTGCTGTTTATGAATGGCATCCCGGCGGCGATGTTCAGGCCATTGAAGGCTCAGAGATTTCCGGCGCAAATGGTATCGCTGTATCAACTGATAATAAATGGGTTTATGTGGCTGCAACCGGGACAAACGAGATAATACGCTTTAATCGCTGGGAACATCCTGTTAAATTGGAAAAAAGACAGATCGGCATCCTGCCGGATAACATCCGATGGGGTGATGACGGCCTGCTTTATACGGCCGGTGATAATCATCCTGAATGTTGCGACAATCCGCCATGCCAGCCCGGCTGGTCCGTATTCAGCATTAACCCTGAAACCCTGGAATTGAAGAAAATAAAAGGATTTGATCAGACAACGGCTATACAGCATGCCAGTTCTGCAATCTTGATTGATAATGAAATATGGATAGGCACCTATGCGGGCGACAGGATTGGTTGTTTACCGAAACCTTAAAACAGTTTACTTTTACAGGAGGTCATATGGATAAAAAATTATCAAGAAGAAATTTTTTAAAGGCCGGGCTGGTCTTGCCTGCCGCCGGGCTTATTTCAACAGCAGGCCTTAAATCCGCGTTTGGAGAAGAGCCTCCAAAGGTTGTCTACCGCACTCTTGGAAAGACAGGTCTCAAGGTTTCGGGTGTGGGTTACGGGATCGGCTTTGTGCCTATTCCTGAGGTGGTAAACCGCGCGCTGGATTTGGGCGTTAATTATTTTGATACATCCAGGGTATACGGCGACAGTGAAAAGATTTTCGGGGGAATTATAAAAGGCAGGGATAGAAGCAAGCTTGTTCTTGCTACCAAGTCCGGCATGAGAAGGAAAGCAGATATTCTGAATGATATTGATGCCAGCCTTAAGGCCCTTGGCACGGACTATGTGGATATCTATCATCTGCACGCGAGGGATACACCCGCTGCTATCCCCGATGAGGCCCTTGAAGCCATGCAGGAGATTAAAAAGGCCGGAAAGGCCCGCTTTCTTGGATTCAGTTGCCATGATCCTAATAGAATGGCAGATTTCAGTATAGAAAATAAATTTGACGTAATGCAGATGACCTATAGCTTTGCCATAGGAGGTTTTTACAGGAATCAGGCGGTCAAAAAGCTTAATGAGGCGGGCATTGGCATCATAGCAATGAAGGTGGTGGTCGCACTCACCGGCCTGAACCTGCAGAATCTTGAGAATACTCCACCCAGAACAGGTGAAGGGCCGCTCGCGGGAATTAAATGGGTGCTTAATAACCCCGCCATCGGAACGACCGTGCCTCATATGAAAACCGTTCAGGAGCTAGAAATGAACTTTCGCGCCATGTCCGACCCATACACGCCTGCGGATGAGAAACTGCTGTATGTGATGAATGAGAAGATACGGCCTGACTATTGCCGCATGTGTTATCAGTGCGACGGCAGATGCCCCAATGGCATGCAGGTGACTGATGTGCTGCGTTTTCTCGCATACAATGATTTCTGCGGTAACTATCATCAGGCGCGAATGAGTTTTATGGAACTGCCCAAGAGTGTCAGAGATATACACTGCACGGATTGTTCCGAATGCGCCATCCAGTGCCCCAACGGAGTGCATGTGCAGGAGCGCCTGATCCGCGCGCAGGAGCTGCTGGCGTAATAAAAAGGGTAAGGTGTCGTATCTGTCCAAAAACATATTTGAACAGGCAGCAAGGCACGACACTTAAAATTTGAGGAAAGATTAGATCGTGTAATCGCAGGGGCAGACCTGCGCCTGGCTCGCCATAGCCTTGGCGACGGTGGCTGTCTGCTCGTAATGGATGGTGCTGGCAATATAGTGAGCGGACACATGAGTTCGCCCCTACCAAAAAAATTTTTACCTTTGTGAATGGGGTATCTTCACAATAGTTGACTCATTAACAGGAGGTTTCCTTATGAAAAATCAAACAGGTCCCATACTTTGTCTGTCTTTGCTTGCTATTCTTATCTTTTCACTCCCTGTTTCCGCACAGCAGTCCTGTGAAAGTCTGAAATCAATCAAGATTCCTAATCTTACTATCACTTCCGTTGAAAAGGGGAGCCCGGGGTATGAACTGCCCGGCCAGAGCGGCTTCATGAATATGCCGCCCCAGAAGATCAACGCCCCGTTCTGCAGAATACAGGCGGTCTCAAAGCCGACCGATGATTCCCATATCGGCATTGAAATATGGCTGCCCGATGCCTCTAACTGGAATAAGAGATTTCTTGCTGTCGGGAATCCAGGGTTTATAGGTTCTATAGCCAGCGGCGGCATTGCCCGCAACATGGAGAATGGTTATGTCTCCTCAGGCACCGACACAGGTCATGTGGATCAGGGATTTGAGTGGGCTATAGGGCACCCTGAAAAATGGGCGGACTGGGGCCATCGGGCCGTACATGAAATGGTTGTTGCGACAAAGACCTTTGCCAATGCCTATTACGGTGAGCCCATAAAATATTCCTACTGGAACAGTTGCCATAACGGCGGCAATCAGGGACTCAATGAAGCACAGCGTTATCCCGAAGACTTTGACGGCATTATAGCCGAGGACCCGGCCTTCTGGGTATCCCGCCTTCAGCCGGGATCCTTGTATTTAAGCTGGATAGCACTCAAGGATGGCATAGATGGTCCGGGCTACATCCCAGTAAAAAAACTGGACGTGATAAATAAGGCGGCGCTTGATGCGTGTGATGGAAACGACGGGCTTGTAGACAGTCTTATTGAAGATCCCACAAGATGTAATTTTGATCCTGTAAGCATACTGTGCAAGGACAAGGATTCTTCTGAGTGTCTGACTGCCGCCCAGGTTGACACGGTCCGGAAGATATATGAAGGAGCAAAGTTCAACGACGGAACTCCTATATATACTGGTTTTGAAAGAGGAAGTGAACTGACATGGGCCTTTATGATAGAAAAGGAGCCATTTTCGGTCAACATCAATTATTTTAAAGGCATGGTCTTTGAAGATCCGGACTGGGATTACAGGACTTTCGACGTGGACAGGGACACGCTCCTGGGAATAAAAAAGACCTCTGCCGCTGTTGACGCCGATGATCCGGACTTGAGGCCCTTCAGGGATGCGGGAGGCAAGATTATGATGATATCATCCTGGAACAGCATGGCCCTCCCTCCCAAACAATATGTAAAATATTATAAGGATGTGGCAAAGGAAATGGGCGGTTATGAAAAGACACAGGAGTTCGCCCGCATGTTTACCGTACCCGGCTCAACCGGATGCCCTGCGTTCGCGAATCCCACCGGTTTCAAAACATTTGACGCCCTGGTTGACTGGGTGGAAAAGGGCAAGGCGCCAGACAGGATCATCTACCCTCATACAAAAGGCGGAGGCATGATGGGCGGAGGAGGAGAAGTCTACAGAACAAGGCCTGTATGCCCCTATCCAAAGCAGGCCAGGTATAAGGGAACCGGCGATGTCAATGACGCCGCGAGTTTCACCTGTGTCGATCCGAAAGAATAGGCTGTAAAAGGAGGACCTATGGGCATCAATAAATCAAGAAGAAATTTCTTAAAGGCCGGGCTGGCCCTGCCTGTCGCCGGGCTTGTTTCATCTGCAGGTCTCAAGTCTGTCTTTGGGGAAGAACCTCCCAGGGTTGTCTATCGTACTCTGGGTAAAACAGGACTCAAGGTCTCGGGCGTGGGTTATGGCATAGGTTTTGTGCCCATTCCGGAGGTGGTCTCCCGTGCTCTGGATATGGGGATCAATTACTTTGATACGGCCAGGGTCTACGGGGACAGCGAGAAGATCTTCGCGGGCATAATAAATGGCCGCGATAGAAGCAAGATTGTCATTGCCACCAAGTCTTCCAGAATGAAAAAAGCGGATATTCTTGAAGATCTGGATACCAGCCTTAAGACACTTGGAACAGATTATGTTGATATATGGCATCTGCATGGAAGAGACACACCGGACACGATTCCGGATGAAACCCTTGAAGCCATGCAGGAGTGCAAAAAATACGGAAAGGCGCGTTTTCTTGGCATATCATGTCATGATCCGAACGGAATAGTTGATTATCTCATTGAGACAAAGACATTCGATGTAATGCAGACCACCTACAGCTTTCCCATCGGAGGATACTTTCGGGACAGGGCGATAAAAAAGGCGCACGAAGCAGGCATCGGCGTCATAGCCATGAAGGTAGTGGTGGCCTTGAGCGGCCTGCATCTGACAAGTGTGGATAACCCGCCTGCCACCAAAGGCGAAGGCCCGCTCGCCGGGATAAAATGGGTGCTTACGAATCCTGCAATCGGAACGACTGTGCCTTTCATGAAGACGATTCCCGAGCTTGAAATGAACTTCCGGGCCATGTCCGAACCCTACACGCCAGCAGACGAAAAGATGCTTTATGTGATGAATGAAAATATCCGGCCTGACTATTGCCGCATGTGCTATCAGTGCAGCGGCAAATGCCCGCATGGCCTGCCTGTCACGGATATGTTGCGTTTCCTGGCATATAATGATTTCGGCGGCAACTATCATCAGGCCCGCATGAGTTTTATGGAACTGCCGAAGGAAATAAAAGAAGTCCGATGCACGGATTGTTCTGAATGCACCATCCAATGCCCCAACGGTGTACATGTGCAGGAACGCCTGATCCGCGCGCAGGGGCTTCTGGCGTAAGTCACTGAACAGGGTTTCCCGAAAACAGCATCGGGATCTTCGACAAGGATTCAAGGGGTCAAGGGTTCGAGTGAAATACTTTGACCTGTTGACCCCCTTTCTTTCCAAATAATCCTTTCATCCCCAAATAGTAATACCTGTCTCATACATATATCATTCATCTCATCCCTTTTGCCCCTCATCATTCTACCATGCAATACTTATAATCAAAAATAGAAGAGGAGGAGGTTCTCATGGGTATTATCAAGATAGAAAACGTAAAGAAGGATTATTCGCTAGGGAAAACAGTGGTTCATGCATTACGCGGGGTTGATCTGGATGTAAAGGAGGGGGGGTTTCTTTCAATCGTAGGGGCGTCCGGGAGTGGTAAAACTACATTACTCAATATAATCGGATGTGTGGATAAAGCCTCATCAGGAACTGTAACTATCGGGGGCGAAAAGATTAACGGGATGAAAGACAAAAAATTGACCGATCTAAGGTTATATAAAATCGGGTTTATCTTTCAGACCTTTAACCTGATCCCGGTTTTAAATATCCGGGAAAATGTAGAGTTCCCGCTCCTTCTTATGAAAGACCTGAAAAGATCAGAGATAAACAAAAGAACCGAGAAGCTGATTGAAGAAGTCGGCATCAAGGAATTTATAAAACACCGCCCCTCTGAGCTTTCCGGAGGTCAGCGTCAAAGAGTGGCCATCGCAAGGGCTCTTGTAACAAATCCTGAAATTGTCCTGGCGGACGAGCCTACTGCCAACCTGGATTCAAAAACAGGTAATAACATTTTGGAGCTGATGAAGGAGTTAAATCTAAAGGAGAAGACCACATTTGTCTTTTCAACCCATGACCCTGAAGTAATTAAATACGCCAATGAAGTAGTCAGGATCAAAGATGGTATGATTTTCAATGGGGAGGCATAAAAATGAGACTCTTAGCTAAGATTTCTTTCAGAAATCTCTTTCGACATAAAGTCAGGAGCCTGTCCATTGGATTTGTAATTGTAACAGGTACTTTTTTCATGACGCTCGGGAATGGGACAATCGCTGGAATGGTTAAAAACCTTGAGCGTAATCTAGTTAAGGGTTTTGCCGGGGATATAACCCTCCTTTCAATGACAAGGGAACAGGATAACATTACAGGCAGCACTGAACAGATGGGATTTCTGGAAAATTTTGAAAATATCAAGGATGCTATCTCTAAACAGAAATATGTGGAAAGGTTTGCACCTTTGATATTAGGTAACGCTGCTATGCTGGATCTATCGCAAAGTCAGTCATCCGACCTGGAACCCATAACATTTTTTGGAGTTGACTCTGAAAATTACATAAAGGTTTTCAGTAATAGTATTGAAATCATTGAAGGAGAGCCTCTTAAGAAAGGTGAAAAGGGCATACTTATCAATATAAAGCAGCGGGAACGAATCTTCAGTTTGTATGATGTGTGGTTACTACCAGAAGGTGGCTCAATTATCAAAGAAAACCTGATGAATGAAGCCTTGGTAAATATTACAAGTTTAAAGACAAGAGATGATCTGGTGTTAATGGGTATGTCCGGATCAATCACCGCTACCGATGTCCGTATCCCTATAAAAGGAATATTTAAATACACTGAACTGAATGAGATGTTTAATAATATAAACCTGGTTGATATTGAAACATCACGGGAGTGTATGGGGTATCTGTCAACAGAGGATATGGTTACGAATCTCTCGAAAGAGAATGGAAACCTCCTCAATAATATTGATAAGGATCCTGCCAGCTTCTTTTTTGAAGATAATACCTTTATAGAAGAAGTAACTGATGAACAGACTACTGATTACACGGAAATACTGAAACAGAAAAGGATTAAAAACAATTCTGATGTCAAGGACAACGGGATATACAGTATAGCTCAGATCAATCTTCGCGAAGGTGTTAATCTGGAAAAAGCTGTTGATGATTTAAACCAGACCTTTAAGGAGGCTGGGCTCAATAAATATGTACGTGCAGTATCCTGGAAAAACGCCTGGTCAGTTTTATATAGATACGCAAAGATAAATCAAACCAGTCTGCTTGTATTTATTTATATAGTCTATTTTGCTGCCATCCTGATGATAGCCAATTCTTTAAGCATGGCCGCTATGGAGCGAACAAGCGAGATTGGAACAATGCGTACTGTTGGCACAAGAAAGGGATTTATTGCCCGCATGTTTGTTATGGAAGCAACCTTCTTATCCTTTATCTTCGGGGGGCTTGGTATATTACTGGGGGTTGTTGCTATAAAAATATTAGCTGGGATGGAACTGAAAACCTCATCTGTAAGCCTGCAAACCATGTTCGGTGGAAGTCAGTACTCCCCCCTTATTGATATCAATGGAATAGTTACAGGCATTATTCAACTTGGGATTATAACAATTATCGCGGTGATATATCCTGTTATTGTAGCTAGAAGGATAAATCCCATTGATGCAATAAAAAGAAATTAGGAGAAAAATCATGAGACTAATATTACTAATCGCCTTCAGAAATCTATTTCGCCAAAAAAGCAGGACCATCCTTATAGGATTAGGTGTATGTGTCGCAGTAATATATATGATCCTGTCAGGCGCCTTAGCGAGAGGGCTCTATTCAAATGTAATAGCTAAAATTGTTGAATCAAATTTGTATGGGCATGTAAGTGTCAATGTTTTTGAAAAAGATGGATCAAAAACAAGATCCATAATACGGAACAAGGACAAGATAATTAAAGTTATTAAAGACCGAATGTCCAATGTAAAGGAAGTAAAGGAATATGTAAATACTAACACATTTGCTGTTGGGAATGGAGAGGGCTGCATGCTCAGATTGACGGGGGTTTCAGCGCCATTGATAGAAACAATTAATGATATAGTCGTTTTAAGCGGTGATCTTGCGACATTTAATAAAGGTAGCATAGATAATCCTTTGATTCTGGAAAAAAACACGGCAAAGAGATTAAAAGTAAAAGTGGGCGACATAGTCAAGGTGAGGTTAACCACAATTTTTGGTCAGGTCCAGACAGCACAATTGAACCTGGTAGCAATAGTGGAATATAAAAATGCCGCCATGAGTATGGCAATACCCGGGGCTATTCCATTTCATATTCTTAAAGAAATTATGGGATATAACCTACATGAAACTCAGCAGTTGCACATCGAGCTGAAAACTCTAAATAACTCTGATGAAATGATTATTGCCGCAGATCAACTACACAAAGCATTACAACCTTATATATCATCATTAGGAAAATCATGGAAACTTGCTGACAGAACATATTCACAAACTGCATATGAAAAGAAAGTCAGGAATATAAAAAAGAGTTCATACAGTGGAAGTATCATGGATATTGCAAGTATGCAGGAGTATGAAGAAGACACCTTTAATAGTGAGAAAGGCGGGAAGATGATCGGTTTCGTCGCCATATTAATTGTTATTTCAATTATTCTTGTAGGGATACTAAATACCATGCGCATGAATATCAGGGAGCGAACCCGTGAAATCGGAACAGTTAGGGCTATTGGTATGCAACGAAAAACAGTTGTCCGGGCATTGGTTTTGGAAGTCATTCTTCTAAGCATTTTTTTTACAATACTTGGTATATTCGCCGCAATCGGCCTGATGGAACTTTTTTCAATGATACAATTTCATCCCTCTGACCTTAATTTATCGCTGATCTTAAACAAGGGACACCTGGTTTTTAAAATACCAGTTGGAGATACAATATTTAATATCCTGCTGGTTCTATTCCTGCTTATGCTTTCTGCCTGGTTACCGGCGAGAAAGGCTGCAAAAAAAACTGTGGCGGAGGCACTTGGGCAATATGAATAAAAAACAGGTTGTAGATAATTTGAGAGCATTTTTTATAGTCAACATCAAATAAAGTCGTCATGCCCGCGAAGACGGGCATCCACAATATCTTTGCAGACCATTTGGGTTCCCACCTCAGAGGGAATGACGAAATAGGATGGTAAAGCGTTTAACTCGTTTGCAATAACAGAATTTAATTGGAGAATATAAATGGAAAAAACAAAATATATAATCATGGTTTTCATAATTGTCTTTATACTTCCATATACAGCTTCTGCAACGGGTCTGATTAGCGATATACTTCAGGAAATGGAAGAGAGATCAGAAATAGGAAGTGATCTGACTGCCAAGGTATCGTTGGTGCAGGAAAGGGTAAAACAGGGTATCCGTGAAACAGAATTTCTCTACTATCGCAGAGATGCTGATGACTCTTTTCTCATGGCTGCCCTCTCGCCTGAAAGAGAGAAGGGCAATGGCTATATCAGAGTAGATGATAATATGTGGTGGTACAGAAGAAATACCCGAACCTTTCAGCATATAAGCCGTAATGACAGGATAGGTGATTCTGATGTGAGCGCCGAGAGTTTTGAAAACAGAAAACTTACTGAGTTATATGCACCTGTAAAGGATGCCAAAGGTGAGGAGATATATGCGGAAGAGATACTGGGAAAGATTCCTGTGTACAGGTTTGAAGTAAGGGCAATAGTTAACGATGTCAGTTATCCGAAGCATACTTACTGGGTAAGACAGGATAACCATCTGTTACTTAAACAGGATTCTTATTCATTATCAGACACTTTGATGCAGACAACATATTTTCTTAAATATACCACGATTGAAGGCAGATATTTCCCCTTAAAGTATATTGTTGTTGACCAGTTTGAAAAGGGTAACAAGACAATAATAGATATCTCAGGGATATCACTTAAAAAGGTTGATGACAGCATATTTACAAAGGCATATCTGGAAAATTTGAGTAAATGATATGAGAAAAGGTTTCATCCGCCTTCGCCATTCGGCTATGGCGGGACAAGAGGGTTCCCCACTCAAAGTCCGGGATCTTCGACAAGTGTTAACATTTAAAAGCATCATAAAAGTAAGGCATAAAATGACATTTAATTACAAAACATACTCATTAATATTAAAGACAAAGTGGAATAATGTTTCATTTACGAAAGTAGAAAACTTCTTCTTTCGTCATGCCCGCGCAGGCGGGCATCCATTTGTTTTTTATTTTCTTCTAGTGGCCCTGTTTCTTTTTTCTTCTCCATCCATTTATGGAGCAAATACTGATGACTTGAATGAAGATGATCTCTTTTCTGATTCCAACATGGTTATTGAAACCAAAGATATAGTGGATGACTCTGTTATGACAGAAACTGATAAGCCCTCACTCACTCTTTCCGGATCAATCTATAACCACAATTATTATTCAACAATGCGGGATGATTATATCCTGAAAAATCCCTATTCGGATAATGATGGGAAGTACACCGGAAGCCTGACAACAAACCTTTTACTGGATATACGGTATAAAGATGGCATCAAGGGCTTTGTTAATGCAGATGTCATTTATTACTTCAGAGGGATCAATCAGCCTGGTGAAACAGATAAGGAATATACAGACCAGGCCCTTCGGGAATATTTTATGGATTTCAATATTAATAATAAAGTCTACTTTCGATTGGGCAGGCAGTATCTTAAATGGGGCCGAAATTTCTTCTGGAACCCTACTGATCTCATAAATGTAGAAAAAAAGGATTTTATGGACCCGAACAAGAATCTGCAGGGAACACGCGGCATAAAAGTCCATATGCCCTTTGGGACTAATTATAATATCTATGGGTTTATAAATCTTGAAGATCTCGGGAAACTCGATGATATTGCGTGGTCCGGAAAATTTGAATTTCTTGTGGGGAGCACTGAAATGGCCTTTTCAGGCTGGTATAAAAAGGGATTCAAGCCTGTGTTTGGTTATGACATCTCAACACGGTTGTTTCATATAGACTGGCAGGGTGAGGTGAGTATCTCAAGGGGAGAGAACCAGGAAATACTCATAGGTGAAGAAGATAGCCCCGGTAATATTCATTACTCAACTGTAAGAAGAGAAGACAATTGGTCACCAAAGGCAAGCCTTGGTTTTTCAAAGAGCTATAATGTTAGGAACGTTAATGACCGATTAACCATAAGAGGAGAGTTCTTTTATAACAGGTCCGGATACAAAGACAATGTGTTTAATAATACTGCAAGTCTCTATAGTCTTCTTTCTTATGGCCTGTATGAACCTAATCATGCATCAAGATACTATGGGGCAATATTTTTAAACCTTCAACGGTTCATAGTAAGTGATGCTGTTTTAAACCTTAATATAATATCCAATTTAGTTGATGGTTCAGGCATTATTTACAGTTCATTCATCTATAATCTTAAATATGATTTTACGATAAATCTTACCATATCATCAACCTTTGGTAATGGCAGGGATGAGTATACTTTTGCCGGAAATGATAAGACGATAGGACTGGAATTCAGATACAATTTCTAATCTTGACAACCTTGATGAGGAACAAAGTAGTTTTAATAAAAGTGCTTGAGATATATTCCGAAAATAAATATATTAAATGTACCAATAAAAACATAAAGAGAATATGCGGCGGCAATCAGAGAACCATCCATATTTAACGGATATCTATTTAAATGGCTGTTACTGTAAAAACATCTGAGCTTATTAAGCGAATTGCATATAGATACTATCCTATAATAACAATAATATCCCTGCCCAGTTGTTACGTTTATAAATTAATATACCTCCCTGATATGAAAATCATCACACTTTGCCTGCTAATGAATCTCGGCTCAATATATTTATGGACGGATATTATTTGGGCTCTTTATATTACTAAACCTGTTGGGACCTTCTACAAATTATTGGTAATGATAGTAACATACTTGATTGGTTCTTTTGTACCATACCTTGGATTCACCCTTTATTTTGATTTTAATCTTTCTCCATTTTCAGGATCAGTATTATCAAGCAGAATAATTCTTCTCATCCTCATGTTTGGATTTTACATTATTGGAACTATTATTCTGGTTGAACGGTCATTGATAGCTGAAAAAACGTATGTAGAAGAAAAAACAGAACGCCTGTTGAGCGAAAAGCAATTAATGGTAAATCAATTAAATCTTCAACAAGCAAGGGTAGAACCTCAGTTTTTATTTACCATTATGGACAAGATTTCGGGCCTGTTTGATACTGCCCCTGACAAGGCAAAGACCATACAGATGTATTTTATACAATACCTGCGATCAACCCTTGTTAAAACAAGAGAACCTGCTACAACTATTAAACAGGAAATGGAGCTTATACGGTCCTATCTGGATATCATGAAGATCAGCATGAATGATCGTTTTGAATATCTAATTAAGATTGATCCGCAATCAGAAGATTTGCCATTTCCTTCAATGCTCGTTCAGCCGATTGTGGAATACACAATTAATAATGTTTTGGATAAGGTTCTACATGGAGGTCTGATATCTATATCCGTTGAAAAACTTGAAGAGATGATTCGTGTAAAAACCACAAATACCGGAAAAGGATACAAAGAAAGAGAGAGGATTGGGTATCCCCTTGAGGATGTTAAAGAACGACTAAAGTCTCTGTTCGGTGATAAGGGGAGGCTTAGTTTTGAAGAAAACAACCCTTCCGGAATAACGGTGATAATTGAGGTGCCTTGTGGATAATACTGTAAAAACCGATATATGGAAAATTTCCACGCGATTTCTTTTTTATTACTATCCTATCTGGTTAGGATATTTATTTTTATTTGTTATGCTAAGCACTACATCTGGTGAAGGTTTTACATGGCTTATTTTCATTGTCTTTTTTATTTGCTTAACAATTTTATTCTTAATAATGTATTTGTTTGTTATTTTACCTGTCATTTTATTCAAACCCCAAAAATCATCCGGCAAACTAATGGTGATGTTACTGTTCGCACTTTTTTTTACAACTATTTTCATTTATATATATTTCAAATTATTGAATACAGATAATTCCTCGAACCCAAACTTAGAATTACCAATTATATTCAGTATTAGTTATTCTATTTTCAGTTTTGGAGTACTTATTTGTTTATTATATTTTATTGAAGAGAAGCAGCTTATTACTAAAAATAGAATTGTTTCGGAGCGAAATAAAAAGTTAAAAAATGAAAAAATGAAAATAGAAACCCAATTAAAGCTTTTACAGGCTCAGATTGAACCGCATTTTTTATTTAATACATTAACAAGCATTTATAGTCTTACAGATACAGATCTCCTAAAGGCAAAAATAATGCATAATAATTTTAAGCAGTATCTCAAAACCACTCTTAGCAAAACAAGATCAAGTGTCACAACCGTCAGTCAGGAGATTGAATTGATTAAGGCTTACCTGGAAATATTTAAGGTGAGAATGGGAAAGCGCCTTAACTACTCTGTTGAAGCGGATGATGAAATAAATGACCTCCCCTTCCCCTCCATGCTGATTCAGCCTATTGTTGAAAATGCAATCAAGCATGGTCTGGAACCCAAAATAGAAGGTGGCGAGATCAGGATTCAGGTAAAAAAGGTTGAAGATAACAAGATACTCTGGATCATAGAAGACACAGGCCTCGGCATGTCGGAGGTGTCACACCTGGGTACAGGTATTTCAAATATAATGGAACGTTTAGAATCATTATATGGTAAAGAAGGCTGCCTTAAGATTGAAGAAAATCACCCATCCGGTGTAAAGATGATCCTGGAGGTCCCCTATGCCTGATATTTCAGGAAGAATTACAGCAATAATTGCAGAGGATGAAATCCCTTCACGTACCTTATTAAAAAAACAGCTCCTTTCTGTATGGCCTGATCTTGATATTGTTGGAGAGGCTGAAAACGGTATTGAGGCAAAGGAGATGATTGAAGA
>CAZJOB010000043.1:0-14997 GCA_964547435.1 uncultured Desulfatiglans sp.
GCAGCTTCATCTGCTCACTGCTGAACACTTCAGATCGCAGCGGTGGCTCGTCAGCAGTGTGCGCCTGTGTCAGGCCGGTTCTGCCGAGAGGCGCCCTCAAATTGAGCAAGGACCGGAGAATCCTCTTGCCGCTCTCCCTCACGTTTAGTGTCTCCATTTTATAACATTGCCATGCGTTCTTTTCATATTGACTCCCAATCACCCCGGGTATTCCATTCTTTAAGGGTATGGAGTTCATTTTTATCTTCCAAGCATGATGACCGGGATCATGCAAATAGTAGTTGCAAGTGGCTTCTCCCTCAATCAATTGGTGCCGGTAGTCAACAATACTCCCTCCATCAATTTCCAGATCCAGGCGGCCAAGGAAAGAACCATGGCAGCCTGGACAGTATGATCAACGTTTTTTCCTGAACAGCCGGTTTATAAATGCGTTTTCGCCTGTATTTCTCCCATGCTGGTTAGACATATCATCTATCCCAGGTTTGAGTTGGCGAAATCCCAATTGATGAGGTTTTTGATCAAGGAATCAAGATAGTCGCCACGCCTGTTTTGATAGTCGAGATAGTACGCATGCTCCCAAACATCTACCGTCAACAGCGGCTTAAGGTCATGGGCAATGGGGGTGTCCGCGTTGGATGTCTTCATAACCTCCAACTTCCCATTTTTCAGCACAAGCCAGCCCCAGCCGCTGCCAAACTGGGCCAATGCCGCAGCCGTTAACTCCTTCTTGCATGCATCCACGGTGCCGAAGGAAGCCTCGATCTTTTGCTTCAACACTGCGGTTGGTTCACCACCGCCCTTAGGTCTCAGGCTGCGCCAGTAAAACGTGTGGTTCCAGGTTTGCGCTGCATTATTGAATATCGCTACCTTGTCGGCTTTACCGGCCGTCTGGGTGATGATTTTCTCCAACGGCAGGTTCGCTAAATCCGTCCCTGTTATCAGCTTGTTCAGGTTATCGACATATGCCTTTTGATGCTTACCATAGTGGAAACTAATAGTATTTGAGGAGATTATTGGTTCCAGCGCGTTATCCACGTAGGGCAGGGGCGGTAGGACATGGGGAGATGCATTTTTGATTTTGTCATTGTTCATCAATTTTACTCCTTTGTGATATGGTAAAATTTTAAATGTTCCCCTTCAGCGACGCGTCGCTTTCGGACTGCCGACTGCAAGGGATTGGATGTCCAATCGGTACATACCTCAAAACCGGGTCAGGTCTTTAGAAACGCCAGCAGGTCGGCGTTGAGCTGGTCCTTGTGCGTGTATGCAAGGCCGTGGGGCGCTCCCGCGTAAATCTTCAGGATCGCGTTTCTGAGCAGCTTCGCTGAGCGAAGAGCCGAGGCGCCGATCGGCACGATCTGGTCGTCGTCGCCATGAATGATCAGCGTCGGAATATCGAATTTCTTAAGGTCTTCTGTGAAATCGGTCTCGGAGAATGCCTTGATACAGTCGAATGTGTTCTTGTGACCGGCCTGCATACCCTGTAACCAGAACGTATCGATCATGCCCTGCGATACCTGTGAGCCTGGTCTGTTGGCGCCGAAGAACGGGCCGCTGGCGAGATCCTTGTAGAACTGCGAACGGTCGGCAACGGAGCCTTGCCGTATCCCGTCGAACACCTCCATCGGCAAACCGAAAGGATTGGCCTTCGTTTTCAGCATCAGCGGCGGGACGGCGGAGATTAACGCGGCCTTGGCCACCCTTTTCGTGCCGTGGCGGCCGATATAGCGGGCAATTTCTCCGCCTCCGGCGGAAAAGCCGATCAGGACAGCGCCTTTCAGATCGAGCGATTCAATCAGCTCCGAGAGGTCATCTGCATAGGTATTCATATCGTTGCCGTTCCAGGGCTGGCTCGACCGGCCGTGCCCGCGACGGTCATGGCCAATGCAGCGATAACCGTTGGAGGCCAGGAACACCAGCTGAGTCTCCCAGCTATCCGAACTGAGGGGCCAGCCGTGGCTGAACACCACGGGATGTCCTGTGCCCCAGTCCTTGTAAAAGATTTGCGTACCGTCTTTCATCGTCAGAGTGCTCATTGTCTTCCTCCAGTGCATTTCTATACTTTTGCGGATTGATATCGAATTTTGTCTTACAGTCCTTAAAATTGTTGAATAATTCACCATTAGTGCTTTTTAAAAAAAATTACATACTGTTTTTGGACAAGATTGATGCAATCCTCTTTTTTTCACCATGCCTTGTGAGAAGATTAATCCAGCCAGTATCCCTGGCGATTGTAGTGTTGATGCAGCGCGGACTCATAATTCCGGGTCAACAGAGATTCTTCCGTATATTCAGGTGACTGCTTGATGGTCTCACGGGGAAGATTGATGAAGACTTTCGACTCTTCCCAACTAACGTTCTCGATCCATCGTGGTGAAATAAGGACCTTTTTTCCAGGCCACCAGTTTATTGTATCAATGATTAGATAACGAATGGCCCACGTCTCATCATCGATGATAAAATCATCAACGTGTCCAATCTCGCCGTCGTTGGCTTGGATGTGATAACCAGTCACAGCTTTACTGCTGCGCAAATGGGTATCCCAGGCTTTCTCACTTTGGGTGGTTTTTTCCCATTTTTCACTTTCACGCACAATAGAGGGATAAGCCCCCCACATGCTCGAGCCATACCAATACATCGGCCATCCATAATACCCGTAGTAGTTCTCCTCGAATTGTCGCGAGACGGGCTTGTCACTATCCAGGGGTGGACTGTCCTCAATCTGTTTTTTAGTCAAATTGAGGATGATATTTTGATCTTTTTTATTTACGGAGACCAGCGCATAGGGGGAGATCAACACCAACCTGTCCATAAGCCAGGTTCCTGTATCAGCTACCAGATAGCGAATCGCCCAGTGCCTGTCATCAAAGTAGAATTGTTGGACTTTCCCTATTTCTCCATCCTGGCTGTCCAATTTGTAACCCTGTAGTTTCTTGATTTTGATCAGCATAATAATAGTCCTTTCGTTTTATTTACTTTTTCTTATTGAAATACATGTTTTAAAACAGATTACAAAAATGCCGTTATTTTACAGGTCAATGATCTCTTTTTTTAAAGTATGAGATGGCCGTTAAAAGATGCACGCGCATTCGAGTAACTGTTTTTTTAAGAAAGAACATGTTCTTCCTAATTATTATATACTACGCTCATTCCATAACATTTAAGCACAATGTTGCATGGCATAATGTATTGATTTAACATTTTTGCAATTATGATTATTCTGGTCTTCGCCCCTGAATAAGGCGTATAATCACAACAACGATAGCGATTACAAGAAGGATATGAATAATACCACCCATCGTGTATCCGCTCATCAATCCAAGCAGCCACAGAATCAAGAGAATCACGAATATTGTCCAAAGCATGTTAGACCTCCTTTTTTAAAATGTTTTTGTCCACAGGAATTATAGAAACGATCAGCATCAAGGGATGCCAACATCCAGTTTCTCGAGGGTTGGCTATCCTGTTTGAGACTCTCCTTCCTGTCTTTCTCCCAAATCCAGAATCTTTTCCTTCAACTTATGGATATCCTGTTTCGATCTCTTGACATCAAGGGATTTCCTTACCAGCTTTGGCAAGGTTAAAATCGCCACAATTGCCCCGCCAATCAGAGAGGAAAAAAAGATCAGCGCTGTCAGAGAGATCTGAAAATTCCAGATAAAAAATTTGAAATCCAAAGGCATAGGATTCTGGATAGCGGTAATAATAATTGCCAGCAGAAGCAAAAAGGTAATGATCAATGAAAAGTACATGATAAGCCTCCTTTACATTATTATATATCCAAGGTTCATGCCAGCCAGGGCAAGCGCAAGGTTGATTGATTTAACATATTGATATATCAATGATTGCTTAATCCTGAAAGATTTGTGAAGCAAGGCGGTTTTATATGGAATTATGGCCATATATGGCAAATGATCAGATATGACCACTCGGGAGCAGACTCAATGCTATAGAGTTGAATCAATCACTCAATAATTCATCAAGGGTTACCGGCGCCAGTTGTTTTTCACGGCAATAGATTAAAATCTGTTCCAATACCAGGGCTGCATCCCTGGATCTGTCATGCATAATAACAATACTTCCGGGCTCAACCCTGTTCTTAATCCTTCGAACTGTTTTCTCAGGATTTTTTTCTGTTGTATCGAATGATCGCAGTGACCAGCCGACTGTTTTGAGATTTAATCCCTTAAGGGCCTTAGCAATAAAAGGATTGGTGACCCCAAAGGGAGGCCTGAAATAAACCGGTTTTGTTCCATTAATGGATGCAATTGCAATTTGAGTCGCTGTGAGCTCCTTTTTTATCCTGTCACTCCCCATTAAAGGGAACCAGATTGTATGATCATAGGAATGGTTTCCAAGGGTGTGCTGTTTTTTAATCATTTCATGAACAATATCCCTGTGGAGAGCTACTTGCCGGCCAATGAGAAAAAAAGTGGCCTTCACCCTGTGCCTGTCCAGAACTTTAAGAATTTCTTTAGTCTGTTCGCAGGGCCCATCATCAAAGGTAAGGGCAATTTTATTGCACTGGCTCTTCCCTTTACAGATGGACATGACATAGACTCCGGAACTAATGACAAATGAAGCAGCAATGAGCGTGGACACTGAAAAAAGAATAATTACCACAAATATTAACAACCATCCCGAGGATGCAGACGAAATCGACCATCCACAGCCCGAAAGTGCAAGGGACATTGGCAAATAAACAGATCTGTAAATCGGTTTTTTTAACCATGGTAATTGCATCTTATTCACCTGAATACTGCTTTTTGAATTGTTAACCGGTAGAGTTAAAGCCCGCCATTTGGATTCGTTATAAAGGTTTCCAGACCTTTTCCTTGAGCCATTCAGGCCATAGACTTTGATCCTCAGCCGGATAAGTCCTTAATTGCTGTCCTTCGGGGTTTAACAGTTCAGGCAACCCGCATTTCATGATAGACGCGGCCGCGTATAATCCTGACAGGGCAGCCCCTGCAACTCCATGGGATACAGTGCTTGCACCCGCTAATCTTAAACCTTCAATTTCGGTTCTGATCCGATATGCAAGTGGACCAATTTGTGTAAAGCTCTTTTCGGTGCCATAGGCAGATCCATCTGTGCAATTTATATAATGGGCGTTGGTAAGGGGAGTTCCCAGCTCGCAAAACAGAACATGACCGGTAATACCCGGAATAATTTTCTCCAGGGTTGTTAAAAACATTTTAATAATTTTTTGTTTCAGCGCTTCATATTCTTTTGTTCTGGCGCCATATTCAGTTCCTTCAAAAGCCCTGAAAAACTCATATCCGACATAGGTAACAACCTCTAATGTATGGCCCTTCCCGTTATAACGAGTTGGATCCTTTTGAGTCGGAGCTGAAATAAACAGAGACTCAAAAGAATCTTTTTCATAGAGTCCGGGATCCTGAGCCCTGATAAACGCCCTGTCAAAATCAGATCCTTTTAGATACCAGATATTCCCCGAATCAATACCGGCCGCCTTTACATCCATATCAACAGCTAAAAACAAAATAAGAGAGGTTAGCGAATAACGTGTTTTGTTTAACCGCTTTTTAAGCCGGCTGCTCAAATTTTCTTCTCCCACCATGCCATAAAAAGTCTTGTGCGGATCAGCATTTGATATGACATGCCTTGCCCTGAGCTCTTGACCATTTGAAAGCTTAACCCCCAAAACGCGACGCCTTCTGCCCTTTGATTCAATTATAATTTTATCGACACCTGCTGCCATCCTTACTTCGCTTCCAGCAAGCCTGATGCCCTTAACCAGGGCTTCGGCAATGGCCCCGCCTCCTCCAAGAGGATAATAGCCGCCATGCTCATAGTGACTGGTCACCGCGGCATGAAGTATCATTAATGTTTTAGATGGCGGCAGGCCCTGATCACCGCACTGTATCGAGAGAATTGCGCGGACAACAGGATCAGTAATCCGGCCCTCAAGGATTCGTTTTAGGCTGTAGAGACCATAGCGACCGATATGTCTGGTCCGATATGGCATCAGTATGACATCTTTTATGGTGTTGATCTCAAATATCAGGGAAAGTTCGCGAACAAGGTTTTGCAGAAGCTCCATATACTTTCCAATGCCCTTTTGTTCACAGGGAAACCTTTTCAAAAGACGCTCAGTCATTGTGGGAAGATGGGTATGGTAGTCAAATTTCACGTCGGCAATATGACAATGCTCATAGTGCTCAGGGTTTTGTTCAAAAAAAATAAGGTCATTGGCCGCGCCAAGACCTTCATATATTTTTCTGGCTTCACCGCCCGGACCCAACAGGCCCATATAGTGGACACCGGGACTGAAAGTAAAGCCCCCCATGGTAAAATTGTGACACCAGCCGCCCGGGGCATAGTGCCGTTCGAAAACCAGAACCTTTTGCCCGGCCCGTGCCAGAGCAAGAGCTGAAGTCAAACCGCCTGAGCCGGAGCCTATAACGATTGTATCAGCATCAAAGTCTGTCATTTATACTCCCAAGACCTTTGATTGAAATATTAACGAGCTGATCAATAGAGCAACCCGAGAATGCCAAATAAAATAAGATAAATGGAAACAATATAATTCAAAAGTTTCGGGAAAAAGAAAATTAAAATTCCTGCGATTAGAGCCAACAAGGGCTGAGGCGATATATCGATTTGCATTTTAGTTTACCTCCTTATATTTACTATTCAATCTTTGTGCCGTGTGTGTCTACCACGCATTTATTGATCCAACATATTGATTTAAAATCGAATACGTAAAATTAAAGCTTGATTGTGGAATCCGAATTGACTGAAAAAAATGGCCAAATATAACAAATGATCATATATGGCCACTATTTCGCTCCGACCATGCCATCATCAGGCATCTTTTCGAGTTTGAATATTCAATGTTAAATCAACATGTTGAAACAAATAAAGCTTAATTTAACAAGTCTGGCACGAAGATTGGATCTAATGGTAGATGAAACCAACAAGGCGGATTCAGGCGATGTCAAATTCGCGGTCAATATCGTTCAACAACAGAAAGGAGGTGATTAATATGCCGAATAAAGATGGAACCGGTCCAAAAGGGCAGGGACCAAAAGACGGCCATGGTAAAGGTAAGGGCAAAGGCAATAGTCCTGGTCAAGGTCCGATGACTGGAGGGAGGAAAGGAATTAAGGAAAAACCTAAAAAGTAAGCCATAAACCGGGACGCAGGTTTCGAAGTGCCTTTAGATTAGTAAATATAAAGGATTTTTTAAAAGTTGTTTTGGAACTTACGTCCCGTCTCTCGGAGCAACGTGACCTGCATGCCCTTAATAGCGTATTTCAGAATCAATTATTCCCCGATTTTTTCAAAAACTCTTATTTCACAGCTTTCTCATTCGATGAAAACATATTGACAATAGTCTTGATAATTTCGCCAATCACCAAGGCATACTTTGCCAGACAATCAGCGGTCTCATTGATTGTCAATACTGTATCGGTGGTTTCATGAGAAATGGTTCTGACCGCTTCACCCGCCTCATAAACACTTTTTTTAACCTCTTCGCTGATTATTACAGTACTCTCTGAAATCTTATTAATATTCGGGATGATCTGGTTCAAATAATCTTTGTTTTTTTGCAGTACGGTTGCGGCCTCTTTAATCAGGGCGCTAATGTTTCTCAGCGTCACAATGGCGTATCCACCGGCCACTGCTATAAAAGCAAAGGCAATTATTATTCCCAGTTCATTAAGCGTAATGGATCCTTGCATAAGATTGTCCTTTTTTTTGAAAAGTGGTTTTGCCCAACTCTATTTTTGGGATTTTTTCTTCATAACTTCGTCTTCGCCTGGTTTTTTCAGAGTTTCTTTTACGGCCTCAAAGCCTTTTTGACCGGCTTCGCGCAAACGCGATCCCTTTTCCCTGACCGAGGAGGATATTTTGGCATTGGTTGCGATTACATTATCTTTAATTTTCTTAATGGTTTCGCTGGTTTGATCGACAATAATATGCCGGGTTTCTTTGCCTGATTTCGGGGCGAATAGGATCCCCGCAGCAACCCCCAGTGCGGAGCCAATGCCGATTCCTAATGCAATATTTTTGTTTCTTTTTCGTCGCACATCCTTTGCCAGCGAACTCCTGACTTTTTTCACTTGATTTGCCAATTCATTTAAAATCAAAATGTATCCTCCAACTTTAATCATGTTTAACAACATAGTTTAATTCCCCTTTGCCGGATTTTGAAAGTTTAGCAAACCTTTCCAGGAGGCTGTCCGAGAACAGCTCCGGGCGACAGTCGCCCCTCGCAGACCTTTTTTTAATCAAGTAAAATTCAGCCTCATGTCCGCGATCGCCTAAATAAATTAAGATGTGAGGAACAGCACCGAAGCGCTTACCGCCGTCTTCTCCAATAGTAACCGCCTCCCCCGCCGAACACTAATAACAATACCAGGATGATAATGATAAGAGTTGTTGTACTCATGGTAATTTCCTCCAATTAATTTGTTGTAATTCTTTGTCCTTCCCGTTTCCGGAATGCTTTTTCCGAAGAGTTCATAACTTTATTAGTTCAACTTCTGTGCCAGACATCCGCTTCACAGGGCTGGGTGCGTCATCACCTTGATTTACATGAATAATTGATTTGAAAAGCCATTTCAGGGCAGGCACTAACAACCATATAAAAAGGGTTACATTTGCCCAAGTGTTCATATGTAACCCTTTTCAGTTCTCTCTGGAAGTGGGGACATGTGTGGCGTGAATGTCTCAAAATCGAGTGGTCCAGGACAATGAGTTTATCGAACGGCTTGCCGAATGGCGGCTTATCTACTGTTATTGTGGTGGTTGACACACGCTCAAAGATACAGTGCGGTCAACTCGTTGGATTCAGAAATAGTCCAGGCTTTATGGTTTTTGGATACTGAGTTTTCTCATCCGCGCCCGCAGGGTGCTGCGGTTAAGTCCCAGGATCTCTGCCGCTCCGCCTTTCCCGCTTATTTTCCATTGAGTATGGTCCATAACCCGCAAAATATGTTCTCGCTCGACCGCTTCCAGTGTTTTTCCTGCGGTAAAGATATCTTTTTGCCTTGACTTCAGTTCATCCACCAGATGCAGCTTGGGTCCTGAAGAATTAATCACCGCGCGTTCGAGCACATTTTCCAGCTCCCGGATATTTCCCGGCCAGTGATAATTCTGCAGGGCATCCATAACCTTTGAAGGAATAATTTCAATGGACTTGCCCATTCGTTTGCAGATCTTTTGGATATAAAAGTCTACAAGCGAAGGGATGTCATCCAGCCGGTCCCGGAGCGGCGGCATTGTAATAGGGAAAATATTCAGACGGTACCAGAGATCTTCGCGAAACCGGCCTTTTTTGACCTCCTCTTCCAGATTTCGATTTGTTGCTGCGATAATCCGCACATCTACCTTGATTGTGCGGGGGTTGCCCAGCCTTTCAAACTCACCATCCTGAATCACCCTGAGCAGCTTGGGCTGCAATTCCAGAGGCAATTCGCCGATCTCATCCAGAAAAAGAGTTGTGCCGTCGGCGATCTCAAATCGTCCCATTTGTCTGGAATGGGCGCCAGTGAAAGCGCCTTTTTCATGACCGAAAAGCTCGCTTTCAATTAGATTTGAAGGCAGTGTCGCGCAATTCACTTTCACCAGTGCCCGGTCTTTATGCTGACTCAAGCCGTGAATGGCCCGGGCGACAAGCTCCTTGCCGGTTCCGGTCTCACCAAGAACCAGGACGATTGTATTGCTGCTGGCAATCTGTTCAACCTTATAGAGCACATAATTAAGCCCGTCACTCTGACCGATAATGTTCTCATGGTTGTATTCCAGCCTGATCTCTTCCTGCAGATACGCCTTTTCGGCTTCAAGCTGATCTTTCAATTTATTTATTTCGGCAGTTCGCTTTTCAACAAGTTCCTCAAGATGCCTTTTATAAAATTCACGCTCGGTTACATCCTCGATAGCCAGGAGGATCAGCCGGGTGTGGTTAAACTCTCTGTAAATTCGTCTGGCGTTAAGATGCATTATCTTTGGGCCGATTGACTCAAAGGTATGCTCCACTTCAAGGTCATGGAAAGTGGAATTCTTGGGAAGGATGTCTTCCAGTAATTCTCTCAGACGGGGAATATTCCACTGCCCGTTTCCGAGATCATATATCAATACCCCCTCTGTTTCTTCCGGCTTAACCTTAAAGACCCGATAGAAGGAATCATTGGCCTTTAGTACCTTAAATTCAGAATCAAGAACCACTAATGGCTCCCGAACCGAACCCAGAATACTGTCAAAAATTTCCAGAAATAAAATTAGCTTACTCATATCACATTCACTGGTTTTATCTTTTTTGTTTGTAGACTTTCCATGGATTTTTCCTGCTACTGATCATTATATAAAATCCATCCTGTATACTTAGAGTAATTCTTAAAAGTGATTTAATGTCGACATAATGAGCAGTGATTGTGCAGTATGTCACAGAAATAATGTTAAGTCAATTTGTTCTTGCTCAACTGCTGATTTTTACTCAACGAGGCAGATCAGTTTTATTATATCAAGAACATCTGATACTCTTCACGCGATTCATAAAAAATCTCGTACTACAGGATCAAGTCTCGAAATCTTTTCCAGTTAAAGGCAGGTCCTATGTCAAATTTATCCTCCCTGAAATTCTGGTGACTGGCAATTCCTTTGTATTCGGAAAACCATTCAAGGTCGCATGCATCGAGATTGGCCTCAGGGATATCTTTGGGTATATCAAAGCGTTCACAGAGATATTTCACCAGATTGCACACGGAAAAAAACTGTATGTCCGGAAACGAGGCATAATAGCCGTATCCTCTGTGAGAGGCCCTGACGTATTTGTGCTTTTCATCAACATGGCACCAGCGTGTATTAAATGTATTGGGCCACCAGTAAAGTATGTTATTTTTTCTTTTTAAAGGCCCGACATTTGCTATTTCTATCTGAACGGCGCGCTTTTCATTGGGATAGCCGGGCTGCCCCTTGATGCCAAGGGCAAATGCCCAGCAGAGGGGGTCAAAAAGTTCGTAGATGCTTCCATCCGAGTCAACTATATAGGCGGTCGCGATACGGGGTAAATCGGCCATCCATGTATTGAACGCGGAACGGGCGGTTGTCCCGGCGGTAAAATGGAGGACAATAAGATCCTTGGCATATTGTTCCTGAATATATTGATCATCAGAAAGACGCATGGTTGTCCGGTCAATGGGCAATTCCTGCGGGTGAACGGTCATCAGATCCGTTGAATCGGATATATCCCCCTGATCAAAGGGTATAACAAGAACCTGCCCCACCCTTATCCTGTCAGGATTTTTGATCTTATTGGCCTCCGTGATAAGGGTGTGTTTATCAGAATCGCCATAATATTTTTTTGCAATCTTTGACAGTGTTTCTCCGCGTTTTACTTTATGTGTCTGCATGACCGGCTCCTTTTCTTAATCCACCCTGAAAAATGCCTTTTTATTGGCGCCGCACACAGGGCATGTGTCCGGCGCGTCATTTTCATGGGTATAACCGCAGACCGAACACACATGATAATACTTTACATCAGGCGGATTATCTAGGCTGTCGAGGGCCTTCTGATATAGATTCGCGTGTATCTCCTCCACGGTATTGGCATAGGTAAATGACCTTTCCGCTGCCTTATTGCCCTCTTCCCTGGCATCCCGAATCATATCCGGGTACATGGACTTGTATTCATGCATTTCACCTGATATTGCCTCTTTAAGATTTTCAGCGGTGCTTTTAATGCCGCCGGCCACACGAAGATGCGCGTGGGCGTGAACGGTTTCCGCCTCAGCCGCGGACCTGAAGAGTTTTGCCGCTTGTGTATAACCCTCCTTATCCGCCTGTTTTGCAAATGCCAGGTATTTTCTGTTTGCCTCTGATTCTCCGGTGAATGCGTCCATGAGATTCTTTTCGGTTTTACTCATGATCTATCTCCCTTTCCCGGCAAGGCCGGATAATAAATTTTAATTATGTAAGTCAAGTCGCGTTAATCGATTAAAAGGTTCAGATGCCGGTTAACGGCGTAAAGATATAAGACATTTCATCACGGAGAACACGGAGAAAAACATTTGGATCAATCCGAATTTCTCAAAGGATTAATGACCTGTTTTAATTGAGAAATTTGCCGAGCAAGTATCAACAGCCGCGCCCGATGCCTGTCACCCTGAGCAAAGCGAAGGGCCTCTATTTTATTTCCTTACATCCGGTTTTTCCATCCCTTACACCGTATACCTTACACCTTATACCTTACACCCTATACCGTATACCTTATACCTTACACCCTATACCGTATACCTTACACCGTAAACCGTATACCTATTTTTTCACCTGCTCCCATACAAATCATAATGTACTGAATCATATTTCAGACCCCCTTTATCATGACCCGGCTTTTTTTCATCGGGGTATCCTATTGCGATAACAGATAATATCTCACGACTGTCCGGTATATTCAGCAACCCCCTTATATATTCTTCAGCGGGTGTGTTGTCGTCATGCATTCTCCCGCGAATCTGTATCCAGCAGGCCCCAAGATCCAGAGACTCCGCAGCAAGAAGTATGTGAGCGGATGCAATGGATGTGTCCTCTATCCACATATCGCTCACAGAACTGTCCGCGCAGACAACTATACCGGCTGCCGCCCCTTTCAGAAATGCAGACCCGTGGGGCTTGGATCCCGAAAGGCTTTCGAGGAGCGCCTTGTCTTTAACAATAATAAACTCCCACGGATTACGTCCCATGGATGAGGGCGCCCTGAGGGCTGCCTCAATGACAAGATCCAGTTTTTCCTGTTCAACGGGTTTGATCAAATATTTTCTGATGCTTCTTCTCTTTCTCATGACAGATAATACCATATTGTTTTTCTCCTATTTAAAGTTTTAAGGGATATTTCAGGAGCATCAACTCTATGAAATGTAATGATCTTTTCTTTATTCATATTAATAATCCTGGCGCTAACGATGGAACTGTGCTACCCGGCCGCTTTTTGGCCGGGCCGGCGCCAGTAAATTTTCGGGCTGTTTTGCCTTTAGCGCCATTTATACCCACAGGAAAGGCATGCCGGTCTATGAACACAAATCATCTCACCACATTCCGGACAAAGCCATTTCTCTTTTTCTTTCTGAATGAAATGCCTGATCCCAAATTCATTTATCATTGTGAGATTGTCGATCATGCTCATTCCATAATTTGTTCTATAGCGCTTATCCAACTGTTTCAGCCTGGCACACGGAAATTTGCCACAACTGTCGGAACAATACTTGATTTTGCCACCAGCAATTTGTTCGCAATTTCTAATTCTGCATCTATTACGATATTCTGATTTTTTACTATCTTGTTTATCGAGCATTAGGCAGCCTGGGCATGTATTTTTATCTCGAATGTATCCCAGGCAAAGACGGCAGTTCATTCCGCAAGGCGCAATCAAGTTTGTGGGAATTGATGTCTTTTTTTTCTTTTTTATTACTGACATAATTGATATTTTCCTTCTGCCCAACTACCGGGCTAACAGGAACCCGGCGGTTCTTCCGGGTTTTCTCGTTAAGCCCGATGAGACTTTTTAAATCATCCATAGCTTCTTATATGAGATATATTTTAGTCAATTCCACGTTTATTCCGATACTTTAATTCTTGAATCAACTCATTGCGGTTAAGTCCATCAGGACCGAAAAGCCTATTGCCCTTTATGAATGAGACCAATCCGAAGATCCCGAATAAAGTGAGCAGATAATGCAATGGAAGCATGATAGCAGAAACGACTATTCCACAGTAACGTGCCCAACTCCTTCTTACAAAACACCCTATAGTACCAGCAAAAAGAAGGATTAAAACAATTACTCTTCCATATACACCGCCTGGAAGTGAAGCGACTTCTGGAGCGATAAGTTCTGAGGGGACTATGGTCAATTGGACTAATAATGTGAAAAACGTTATCCCCCATAAAAAACCCAGCACAGCAATGTTTGTTGAATAGTAACGAAGGTTGCTGAGTTCCTTCGTCGAGAGATCCGAAAACAAGTTCCGGGTTCCTTCACCCGGTTGATTACAATCGGTCTGCTTTCGCTCATGTTGATACTCAGTAATCACTTGCTCCATCGTATTTCTCCTTTATGATTAATGGCACTCGTGTGCTGATGACCGGTTTGGCAGGCTTTTTGCCAAATCCTGTTGATTAGCGGGTTAGCAGTTCATGTTTTCAGAAATAAATTAAGCCTTTTAACCGTTTTTTGCAAAGTATACTCTACTTCCAATTCATAATCTTTTATTTCATAAAAATCTATTATTTCAATATCATCTGTATCATTCTTTTTCGGCATACCTAGCAACTCAATAATTTCACTTTCAACTGTTGTATTTTTTACTTGAAGTGACTTTGCATCAGGTGAAATAAGTTTTACTTCTGTTGTCTCAAATGGTGTGTATTCATCTTTTTGGATTGCAATAGCAAAATATCCAATTACCCCATCATAAATTTCAACTAAACATCCCAAAGCATCATATTGAAATGAGTTGTCCCGAAATGGATTTTTGTTATTTGGTTTACCAAAGCTCATAAGTGCTTCAGGTTTGTCTCCAATTTTAATCTGATTAAGACTAAAATCCGTCAAATCAAGTGTCAGGGGCATTCTCTTCCATTGCGGCCAGGATTCACTTAAATCTTTATTGAAAATATTAAATATATTCATAATTTTCTGCTCGATTTGCTTAGGAGCGGCGTGGTTTTACGCTGTCACCTGTAGCAAATTGTTGGAGGGATTTTTATTTCTTAAACAAGTCAGAGTTGCTGCCTGTACGTTCAAAAAAAATGCAGTCATCTTCTATCTTATATATTAATAGCCAATCAGATTCGATGTAGCATTCACGACGTCCTATCCAGTTACTAATCAATTTATGGTCTTTATGAATAGGATCTAATTCTTCTTTCTCAATTTAAGAACGCAAAATAATCTTTAGTTTTTCTATTTTTTTTCGTCGTTTTTTAATCCTTTCTAAGTCCCTCTCGAATTGACGGGTATAAATAGGTGT
>CAZJOB010000044.1:0-14937 GCA_964547435.1 uncultured Desulfatiglans sp.
CCTTGGCAGGCATCTGGTCAAAAAGCGCCATCTGGGAATCCATTCCCCCATTTTTTCGGATGCGATAATGGACCTGGTAAAGAGCGGCGCTGTTACCAACCGACGCAAGGCAAACTGGCGGGGCAGATCTGTTGCCACCTATGCCATAGGCACCCCGGAACTCATGGAATGGCTGGATAAAAATCCCCTGGTGGAGTTTCAGGGTCTCGACAAGGTATTTGATCCTCCCAATATCGGCAGGAATTCAAAGGTGGTAACTATTTCATGGGCCAGCAAGGTAGATCTCACAGGCCGGATCGTTCTTTCCTACCGCGGTGAAGGCGGCATGGAACAGGCCCTTGATATATATAACGGGGCAGGCCTATCACCTTCCGGACGAAGACTTCTCGCCCTTTCCAGCAGGGACGAACAGGGCATATCGAATATCCGGCTGTCTATCGAAGAATTCCCTAACCGGTTCGGGTTCAGGGAAACCGTGGATATGATAGCAACCGAATACGGGATTGCCAGTCTGTATGGACGCACCATTCGCGAAAGGGCCCAGGCCCTTATTGACATAGCGCATCCTGATGACAGGCCTTCTCTTGTGGAGGAGGCCAAGAAGGCAAAGATTATCTACCAGGATCAGATTTTTATTACTGACAGCGCCAGGCTTTATCCCCATGACATTCAGGCGACCCATACATTCAAAAACGGGCTTGTGCTCAGGTTCAGGCCTCTCCGGCCCTCGGATGAAGAGCAAATGCGCAGACTGTTTTACCGGTTTTCGGAAGAGGCTGTATATTACAGATATTTCACACATGTTATGGCAATGCCTCACGACAAGATGCAGGAATATGTAAATATTGATTACGATAAGACCATGTCTATTGTTGCTCTGGAAGGAGATGTGGGCAAGGAAAAGATAATAGCGGAGGCAAGATACGTGAAGTCCCCTGTGCGGCCCTTTGCAGAAGTCGCTTTTGTTGTGGATGAGGCGTATCAGAATCTTGGCATAGCATCCTTCCTGTTACAGATGCTCATTCGTGCGGCCAAGGAGAGAAGAGTCCAGGGGTTCTACGCCCTGGTCAAGGAATCAAACAGCCCTATGGTAAGGGTCCTCGGGAAAAGCGGTCTTACTGTTGAGACCCGCGTGGAAGACGGGATCTTCACCATCAGCATGCCCATTTCATAAAATGATAGATTTCTCACCCCTACAATGGTCTGTTGCATTGCTAAGCGCGGCGCTTATCGGATTTGCCAAGACAGGCATTCCCGGCAGTGCAGCCCTTGTGCCTCCTCTCATGGCAACAATATTGCCGGCAAAAGAATCCACGGGATTTGTGCTGCCCATGCTTGTAACAGCAGATATACTCGCTATCATATACTGGCGCCGTCATGTTGAGTGGCGTCAGTTGGCGCGTCTGCTGCCATGGGCATGGATCGGAATAGTAATCGGATACCTGTGTCTTGGCCGTATTTCCAATGATCATCTGAAGGTGTTTATCGGCGCTCTGGTCCTTATCCTTTTGAGTCTTTCATGGTTGAGAGACAGAAAGGTTCCTGACGACAGGATCCCCAATCACTGGCTCTTTGCCGCCTTTATGGGTGCGCTGGCGGGTTTCACAAGCATGATGGCCAATGCAGCGGGGGCGGTAATGATTGTCTACCTGATGGCCATGAAACTTCGCAAGGAGGAGTTCATAGGAACCACCGCCTGGTTTTTCTGGATTGTCAATCTTTCCAAGCTGCCGTTCAGTCACAGGCTTGATCTTATCAACGCCCAGTCACTCCAAACCAACCTGGCCCTGCTTCCATTTGTTGTTATCGGCGGAATCCTTGGCATTCTTGCGGTGCATCGAATCCCGCAAAAGGGGTTTAACATAGTGGTAAAGATACTTGCCGCGGCCGCTGCGGTCTACCTCTGCCTGCCTGTTTGATATGAACATATTCATACTTGACAGAAACATCGAAAAATGCGCGAGAGACCAAGCGGATCAGCACGTGGTAAAGATGATACTTGAGAGCGCTCAGATGCTCTGCACGGTGGTCAACCTGAACGGCGGTCAATCCCCATACAGATCTACCCATGTAAAACATCCCTGCACTATTTGGGCAGGTGAGTCCCTTGCCAACTGGCTCTGGCTTCGAAGATTGGCCCTGTCACTGAATGATGAATATCGATACCGCTATCCCGTGTCTTCTGATCATAAATCTGCTATTGTTGTCAGGTCTCTGTCCCTGCCCAGGATCGATAATGCCGGGCTTACCGAATTCGCCCTTGCGATGCCCGAAAAATATAAGGTCCCCGGTAACGCCGTGCAGTCCTATCGAAATTATTATATTGGTGAAAAATCCGGTTTTGCGAAATGGACAAGGAGAAGACCTCCGAGGTGGTATATGGACTGTATGAGAAGGGCCGCTTGATTAAATAAATCGTTTACGGTATAAGGTCTACGGTTTACGGTATAAGGTTTACAGTTCAGGGTATTGGGTGCAAGGTATAGGGTATAAGGTTTAGGATGTAAGGTTTGAGTTGTGTACTTTGATTATCGGTATTTGGAGATTAGCAGTTGTTTATAACATTTGAGGGAATTGAGGGGTGCGGGAAGAGCACTCAGGTGGAACGTCTTGCCGGACATCTTGATCGCGGCGGAATAGATTATGTCCGGACCCTGGAGCCGGGAGGCACTAAGATAGGCGCCGGAATAAGAAGGATGCTTCTGGACTCGAAGAATACCAATCTTTTTCCCCTGACCGAGCTCGTCCTCTATATAGCGGACAGGTCACAGCATGTTGCAGAGGTGATCATGCCGGCCCTGGAAAAGGGTAAATGGGTAATTTGCGACAGGTTCTTTGACGCCACCGTGGCCTACCAGGGCTTTGGACGCGGCCAGGATATGGATCTGATCGATCAGTTGAATAATATTGCGGCACAGGGTAAAAAACCGGATATAACGATTCTGATGGATTGTCCGGAGGAGATCGGGCTTTCAAGGGCACTTAAACGTAACAGCGATCTTTCCCAGGAAGACCAGGGCAGATTTGAGAAGGAAAAGATGGCATTTCACAAAAAGGTAAGGGAAGGTTATCTCAATCTTGCTGAAAAAGACAAAGATCGTTTTAAAATAGTTGATGCTTCACAGTCTATTAATAAGGTTGAAAAGGATATAATGGAAATTGTCAGGCCTTATATGGCAAATGAAGGTAAAAAGTGAAATCATTTTCTCAAATATTTGGCCAGGAAAGGGCCATTGGTTTTCTCAAACAGGTCATATCGGGAAATAAGATCCCCCATGCCTATCTCTTTACAGGCATAAACGGCGTGGGAAAAAAATCAACCGCCCTTGCGCTCGCCCAGGCAATCAACTGTCTGTCTCCGGTCAATAATGAAGGCTGCGGCAATTGCCTGATCTGCAGGCAGATGGAGAGCGGCAATTTTCCTGATAAGATCTTTGTGGAACCTGAGGGCCGCAATATAAAGATAGAGCAGATAAGGGAACTTAACAGAAGTCTGAACTATAAACCTGTATCAGGAAAATACAGGATATGTATTCTGGACCGGGCGGAGATGATGACCGAGGAGGCAGCCAATTCTTTTCTCAAAACCCTTGAAGAGCCGCCCCCGGGGAATATAATTATTCTTAAGGTTGTGGACCCTCGTGACCTGTTGCCGACTATTGTATCCAGGTGCCAGAAGGTGCCTTTCAGGCCTCTTCCTCTTTCTGTTATTCAGGAGTGGCTTGTAAACGAGTTGCATGAAGACAGTAAAAGAGCCCTTTTGATAGCCGGTCTTTCAGAGGGAAGCCTGGGTAAGGCAATAGAGATAAGGGAAGGCGTATTTCTTGAGGAAAGGAATAACTCTCTGTCCAGGCTGTCAAAATTGCCGGAGCTTTCAAGCGTCCAGATCCTTGAAATGGCAACTGACTACGCGAAAAAGTACTCCAAAGACGGCAGCAGCGGTTCAGCAGATATGGGCCTTTTTGAATTGATCGGTATATGGAAAACCTGGTACAGGGATATGATAATACTAAAGACAGGGGGTCCGGGAAAATCAGTAATTAACAGGGATTTCATGGATAATATAAGAAAGATGTCTGGCAGGATTGACAGTGTTGGTCTGGTAGAATGTTTTATGCTGACGGATAAGGCCCAGAGGGATCTGATGCGCAATCCCAATACAAATCTGCTTCTGGAAAAAACCCTGCTGGATCTGAGAGAATACAGCATGCAAAGATAATCAATTAATAGAAGAAGGATTATGAATAAAATAATTGGTGTAAAATTAAGGCCGAACGGTAAGATCTATGACTTTGATTCCGGTCATTTTGTCCTGAAAAAGGGAGACAGTGTTGTTGTCGATACTGAACAGGGAAAGGCATTTGGCGTGGTGTGTGTCGAACCCAGGAACCCTGATGAAAAGGATTCCCAGAGGGTTTTTAAACAGGTCTACAGAATAGCCAATGCCAAAGACATGGAGAAAAATAATAGAAACCATGAAATGGAAAAGGAGATATACTCCTTTTGCTACAATAAAATACTTGAAAAAAAGATCCCCATGAGCCTTGTGGCTGCTGAGTGTCTTTTTGACGGCGGCAAGACAATCATATATTTTTCCGCTGAAGGAAGGGTGGATTTCAGGGAACTGGTAAAGGAACTGGTGCAGAAGTTTCATGTCAGAATTGAGATGAGGCAGATAGGCGTGAGGCACCAGGCCAAGATGGTGGGCGGTCTGGGGCCGTGCGGACTGCCGCTTTGCTGCACGTCATTTTTAAACAGTTTTGATCCGGTCTCAATCAAAATGGCAAAAAAACAGAACCTGTCTCTTAATCCTTCAAAGATATCAGGTATGTGCGGACGATTGATGTGCTGTCTTTTCTATGAGCACGAGTTCTACGACAATGCCACAAAAAATCTTCCGCAGGTAGGGAAAAGGGTGGATACAGTTAAAGGAAAGGGCAAGGTAATTCGTCACAATGTATTAAAAGGTTCTCTTACCATCCTTCTGGATTCGGAAGAGGAAGCGGAAATTACATATGATGATATAATAACAGATAACAAGGGATAGAAAAAGAGGGCAATAATATACATAAATATACATGGTATTGATATAAAGCCTTATTTTAACTTGACATTTGATAAAATAATTTACTATTATTCAAAATATTTTTATCGCCCGAATCTTCTATCGGGTTGTTTTCTCCCTGAAAGGCTTTTTCTACCGGATCTGCAACCTGAGAACCTGGGCATATGTGCAACCATTTTTATGATTGGAGGTCAGTATTTTGGCAGAGGGTACAGTAAAGTGGTTCAGTGACAAGAAGGGGTATGGCTTTATCGAGCATGACGCAGGCAGGGACATCTTTGTCCATTACTCATCAATCAGTATGGACGGCTTCAAAACTCTCTCAGAAGGGCAACAGGTCGTCTTTGAGGTTGAGGATGGCGAAAGGGGTCCTGTGGCCAAGAACGTAAAAAAAATGTAGACTTTTCTTGAGGACTGAAAAAGGCATCTTGACCGGCTGGAACAAGATGCTTTTTTTTTGAGTTATGAAAATAGCAACATTTAACGCTAATTCAATAAGGACAAGGACAGGGATCATAACCGGCTGGCTCGCGGGCGAACAGCCTGATATTCTTGCTGTTCAGGAGACCAAGGTGCAGGATGACGATTTTCCTGAAAGCGCCTTTGAAGACACGGGTTACAGGGTAATATACAAAGGGCAGAAGTCCTACAACGGGGTGGCTGTTTTTTCACGATTTCCTTTCAGTGATATTCGAATGAACCTGTATGATGAAGGGGATGAACAGGCAAGGTTTTTAAGCGTCAGGACCGGCGGGATATCGGTTATTAATGCCTATGTGCCTCAGGGATACTCCCCCGAATCCGAGAAATTTCAGTATAAACTGAAATGGCTTGGGGACCTGTTATTCTTTATCAGAAGAAGTTACACACCCGCTGATCCCCTTATAGTCCTGGGAGATTTCAATATCGCCTTTGATTCCAGAGATGTATATGACCCGGAAGCGTTCCGGGGCAACGTGGGTTTTCATCCTGAAGAACAGGCTATACTGGCGGATTTTTTTGAATGGGGCCTGGTTGATGTCTTTCGAAGACATAGAAGTGAAGGAGGCCTTTACACCTTCTGGGACTACAGGATCCCCAACGGCTTTAAGAGAAATATGGGATGGCGTATCGACTATATTCTGGCAACAGCGGGTCTGGCTGAAAAGTCTGTAGATGCCAGAATAGACACAGGACCGAGGCAGAAGGATAAACCATCGGATCATACATTTGTGGTGGCGGAATTTGATCTCTAAATCGAATTTGAAGGGCAGTATTTTTTAACCGGGCATCTTTCGTGTTCCGGGTTTCGTGCCTTGCATATCTCCCTTCCGTGATAGATAAGTATATCGGAGAACCGGCGCCACTTGTCCTGGGGAAGCAGGTTTTCAATATCTTTTTCTATCTTATCCGGGTCCTGATTTTCTGTGAAGCCCATCCTTTGGGCGAGTCTTTTTACATGGGTGTCCACAACCACGCCTGGTATATCAAAGGCGGCCCCCAGGACACAATTGGCTGTCTTTCTTCCCACTCCGGGCAGTTTCAGCATCTCTTCCATGGATGAGGGCACTTCTCCCCGGTACAGGTCCACAAGACCCTGGCAGCATCCCTTTATGGATTTTGTCTTGTTCCTGAAAAACCCGGTAGGCCGGATATCCTCTTCAAGTTCTGAAACAGGCGCGCTGATGAAATCCTCCGGTTTTCTGTATTTTTTGAAAAGCGCCGGAGTAACGCTGTTTACCTGTTTGTCCGTACACTGGGCGGAGAGTATTGTGGCTATCAAAAGCTGAAAGGGCGTTTTATATTCCAGAGCGGTCTTATTCGCGGTGTAAAGGGGATTGAGCGTGTCGAATATTATAAGTATCCTTTCTTTTTTCTTTTTTAGGCTTTCCATAATTTTGATTTTCCTCTATTATTGTTTTAACTGAGCTACCCCTTAACCGGATAGTAAAATGATATATAAAAAATTCAACAAAATAATTCAAGTATTCCTTATTTCCGGTATATTACTATTGTTATCCTGTGGAATATCCATATCCGGGAAACAGGAGACAGAACAGGAAGCAACAAAATCAGGTTCTCCGGCAAACGAAATCTATGAAAAGGAGGAGAAAATGGCTGATAAAGATAAGCTGACCGACCAGGAGGGAGAATATCTTCTTGCCCTGGCCCGCAGGACTATTGAAGAGAGGCTTTTCGGCAAAGAGCCGGGCAGGGAGGATGAAGAATCCGGTTCGGACAGATTTCTGGAAAAACGAGGAACATTTGTAACCCTTAATATCAATAAAAACCTCCGGGGCTGTATAGGCCATATTGTACCATATGAGCCCCTCATAGACAGCATCAGATCAAACGCGATAAATTCTGCGTTTGATGACCCCCGGTTCAGGCCCATGTCAAAAGAAGAGTGGAAGGATGTAAAGGTGGAAATAAGCATCCTGACAGAGCCCAAAATCCTTAAATACTCCGGCGCTGACGATCTTCTTGAAAAATTAAGGCCCGGCATTGACGGGGTTATCATAAAAAAAGGATATGAACAGGCGACATTTCTTCCCCAGGTGTGGGAACAACTGCCTGATAAAAGAGATTTTTTGACCCATCTGTGCCTGAAGGCGGGAATGGGCGGCAATGAATGGAAGAAAGGAGACCTAACAGTTTACACATATCAGGTACAGGCATTTGAAGAGCATTAAGCAATAAATGAGATACGAAAAACGACTAATTATATGGTCCATAATAGGAACAGGGATATCGTCCATCACTGTTCAGCTTATCACTGTTCGTGAGTTTATAACCCAGTTTCACGGTAATGAGATTACCATCTCACTGGTCCTTTTCATCTGGCTGATGTTGACAGGGCTGGGAACCCTTATTGCCAAATATCTGAAGACAGGCTCTATTACCCTTTACGCTCTCATTACACTCCTGATCGCTTTATGGTCTCTGCCCCAGATACTGATTATAAGGCATTTCAGGGAGGCCTTTCTTATCCACGGCGTTTCCCCTGGATTTTATCAGATCCTCCTCTACATTACAGTTACAACGGCGCCCTACTGTCTGCTTGTGGGTTATATTCTTCCATGCGCCCTTGATGTGCTGAAGGCGAATCAACATAGATTTTCATCCGGTGAACTCTATATGACCGACAGTATCGGTGATATATCCGGGGGCGCATTATTCAGCTTTTTGCTTGTCTACTGGCTGAAACCATTTGAGATTATCGCCTTGACGTCATGCCTTCTCATACTGACCAGCCTTTTAATGTTATTGATGAGAAAAAGATATTATCTCCTGGCATTGCCCATAGTATTGACAGCCCTATTCTATGTCTTTGCCCTTAATCCCGGGTTCGAGCTTTCCACGCTTGAAAAACAGTATGGCCAAATTATTCAGTACATGGAGTCGCCATTCGGAAGGATAGTAATAACAAAGGAGGAAGAACAGAATACGTTCTGGGAATCGGGCCTCCCTCTATATTCCGATTCGGAGATCATAAGCAGTGAAGAGAAGGTGCACTACCCGATGAGTCAACTGAACGGGGAGATTAAAAATGTTTTGCTGGTTTCAGGAGGCATTGGCGAGACATTAAATGAGATAAACAAGTATAACCCGGAACACATTGATTATGTGGAACTGGACCCTTACCTTACAGGCCTGGCGTCAAGCATGGGATTTATCTCATTACTCCCAAATCTGAGCGTGATCAATGCCGATGCGAGGGCACATATAAAAGATACCGGGAAAAAGTATGACGCCATTATCATCGATCTGCCTGACCCCGATACCTTCCAGATAAACCGGTTTTTTACGAGTGAGTTTTACACTCTGGCGCGAAATGCCCTGTCTGACAAGGGTATTCTCTCATTCGGAATGGATTATTCTGCAAACTTCATCAGTGAAATAACAGGGCGAAAGCTGTCAACGGTCTATAACACCGCGAACCAGTATTTTGAAAATATAGTAATTATTCCGGGAGAACAGGCCTGGTTCTTGTGCAGCGACGGCGATATCAGCACGAATATCCCGGAAAGACTGAAGAGCAGAAGAGTTTCGACAAGATATATTGAAGGTTTCTATTATGGAAACATCTCCGATGAAAGGATAAGATATATAAATGAGAAAATTGACCCTGATGAATATATAAACACGGACTTTGCGCCAAGAATGATGAATATAGCCTTTGAGGAATGGTTTTTTAAGTATGAATCTTCTCCGGCGGCGTTCCTTGTTATAATGCTCGCAGTTATTGCAATATATCTTATCACTCTCAAAAAGGAGGAGTATGTCCTTTTTTCTTCGGGAGTCGCTGTTATGGGGGTTGAGACACTTATTATCTATACATTCCAGATAATATACGGGTATGTGTATCTCAAGATCGGCGCGATTATTACGGTCTTTCTGCTGGGCCTGCTGCCCGGCGCTGCAACAGGGAGCATATTCATGAAAAAGAGGAACATCAATCTGGTGATATCCGAGATCCTTATGATCTGTTACCTGATGCTTTATTATGTATGGCTGACCTTTTTCAGGACCGAACTGCACCAGACCTATTTTCTGATCTACGGCTTTTTGTTCTCCTTTCTGTGCGGGTTCCAGTTTCCTGTCGCGGCCGGGATTATAGGGGAAAAGACAAGCCCTGCAGCGGGATGCATTGCCGCGGATCTGGCAGGCGCGGCAGCAGGCACTTTTATTGTGGGGACCCTTCTGATTCCTCTTTACGGCATTCAATCGGCTGTTATTTTCCTTATAATAGTAAAAATATCGAGCAGCATGATTATATTGAACCGTAGTAAAAAGAATTATTGAGAGGAAAAAATGGAAAGATTATTTACCAGAAAAGAATTTCTAAAGACCATGGGAATCGGCTTGTCTGCTGTCTGCTGCGCCGGCCATGAATACCTCTTTGCAGCAGGAACTGAAGAGGAGAAAAAGAGCATAAGGGGAAAGGTGTTCAAGGGCGACGCCCCTTCAAGGCCCTGGAAATGGTCTATAGAGGGTTTCCATTACAGGACGATTGGCAAGGATGTGCAGTGCCTGGTATGTCCCAATATGTGTTATCTCGAACCGGGTGACCGGAGCATCTGCCGTTCAAAGGTCAATATAGACGGCAAACTCTACTCCCTTACATACGGCAATCCATGTTCAATGCATGTGGACCCTGTTGAAAAAAAGCCCCTGAATCATTTTCACCCGGGGACAAAGGTGTTCTCGATTGCAACGACCGGATGCAATTTCAGGTGTCTCAACTGCCAGAACTGGGAGATCTCACAGCAAAGGCCCGAAGATGTAAGCCATGGTGAGATGTTTCCAAAGGATGTGGTCTCAAACGCGGCTAAAGAGAGGACTCCCTCAATAGCCTATACTTATTCAGAGGCCATAACCTATTATGAATACATGTATGACACGGCCAGGCTGGCAAGGGATGCCGGAATCAGGAATCTCCTTATCTCAAACGGATACATAAATGAAAGGCCGTTAATGGAACTCGCCCGGTATATTGACGGCGCCAATATAAATCTGAAATCCTTTGATGACAGGACATATCAGATCCTTAACGGGGGCACTCTTGCCCCTGTGCTCAATACATTTAAAACCCTTCATCGTGAAAATGTCTGGTTTGAGATGACCACCCTTGTTGTGCCCACATACGTGGATGATCCTGATATGATCAAAAGAATGTGCGGCTGGATACTGAAGGAGCTCGGCCCGGATTATCCTCTTCACTTTTCAAGATTCATTCCTCAGTACAAGCTGAACAGGCTGCCCGCGACACCGGTCTCCACGCTTGAAAAATTCAGAAATATCGCCCTGGAAGAGGGTATCCACTATGTATATCTCGGCAATGTGCCCGGCCATGAAGGGTGTAACACCTACTGTCACAATTGCAATACCATCCTGATTGAGAGAGTGGGATATCAGATCAGGCAGAACAATATTATAGATGGCAAATGCAGATTGTGTCAGGCGGAAATACCCGGCAGATGGTCATAATCTGATTGCATGCCTGTGAGGCCTATCATTTCCGGACAAATATATTATGGAATATATCGCGGAGAAGGCTATTTTTCGGGAAATTAATATTGATTATTTCAAATACTTGCTTTTTTATTAACTGATATGGTAAAAAGCATTTCAAATTAAAGATAATTAATGTCCATTCAGGAAACTGTGTTTCCTGAATGGACATTAAATAAAATAAAAGGAGAATCATAAAATGGCTGAAAATGAAATAATGGATGTCGATGTCCTTTTTATTGGCGGCGGTGCGGCTTCCTTAAGCGGGGCCCTTCACCTTTCAAATCTCATAAAAAAACATAACAAAGATGTAGAGGGCGGGACAGAGGGCAAAAAGATCGATGAAATAATGATAGCTGTCCTGGAAAAGGGGGCATATCCCGGTTCGCATGGCATCTCCGGCGCGGTTATGGATCCTTCCTCACTTAAAGATCTGGTTCCTGACTTTGAGGAAAAAGGTGCGCCCCTTGAAGGAGAGGTCAAAAAGGAATCCATATATTTTCTGACGAAGGGAGGCAAGATTAAACTTCCCTTTGGCCTTGCTCCAAAGTCTCTGAATCCCCTTTATAACCATGGAAACTATATAATATCCATGTCCCGAATGAATGAATGGCTGGCAGGGCTGGTGGAGGAGAACGGGGTTGATATTTTTCCAGGCTTTGCCGGAACCGAGGTGCTCTATGATGGCGACAGGGTAATCGGTGTGAGGACCGGGGACAAGGGAATCTCTGCCGACGGCAATAAAAAATCCAACTTTGAACCGGGAATAGACCTTCACGCGAAGGTTACTGTCTTTGGCGAAGGTTCAAGAGGCAGTCTTGCCAAGACACTTATCAGCCGTTTTAATCTCGATGAGGGCAGGAATCCCGCGGGATATGAAGTTGGAGTGAAGGAGGTATGGGAGCTTCCTGAAACAAGGCTTGAGCCCGGAGAGGTGATCCACACAATGGGGTATCCCCTTAAAAGCAACACATTCGGCGGCGGTTTTGTCTATGGAATGAAAAATAACATGGTGTGCGTTGGCCAGCTTGTAAGTCTCGATTATTCGGACCCGTTTATGGATCCTCACAGGGAATTTCAGAGATTCAAGCTTCATCCCATGGTAATGGAATTGCTTAAGGAGGGCAAGATTGTCCAGTATGGCGCAAAGTCAGTGCCTGTCTCGGGTTATTTCTCTATACCAAAGCTTACATTTGACGGCGGCATGATAATAGGGGACTCAGCCAGGCTGTTCAACGGCCCCAGCATAAAGGGCGTTCATCTGGCAATGAGATCAGGAATGCTTGCGGCAGAGACGATCTTTAACTGTCTTAAAAACGATGATTTTTCAGAAGGCAGTGTCGCGGGGTATGAAAAGGCCCTGATGGAGAGTAACGAGGTGAAAAGCCTTCGCAGGGTACGCAACTTCCATAAGACAATGGAGAAAGGCCTGTATTTTGGTACAATGACCTTCGGTCTTCAGTTTTTGCTTGGAGGCAGTATATTCAGAAACAGGCTGGAATCCACCGCGGATCATCTTCATATGAAAAAGGTGGCCGAGCTTTACGGCAGCGATAATCCCCCGGACGATGCAAAGGGCGATATCAAATACGACGGCAAACTCACATATGACAAGGAAACCGATGTCTACTATTCAGGCGCAACCCATGAAGAGGATCAGCCGCCCCACCTTAGAATAAAGGATCTCGACATCTGCTATAACCGGTGTGCAGTGGAATTTCAGAATCCCTGCGTAAGATTCTGTCCGGCAAATGTCTATGAAATGGAGAAGGATGAAGAGACCGGAAAGCTGACCATGAAGCTGAATTTTTCAAACTGCGTGCACTGCAAGACATGCGATATAAAAGATCCATATGAAAACATCACATGGGTGCCGCCCGAGGGCGGAGGCGGGCCCAAGTATACGATGGTGTAGCATGTGAATATGTTGAAATGGGGCTCTAAAGATTTGCGCCAGGATCTGTTTTCTTGGGAACAGGTTTACGGTTTACGGTGTAGGGTTTTTAAGGCTGACAGGTAAGATCAAAAAGTAATGTAGGGGCAGACATGCGCCTGGCCCGACGAAGTCTTAATGACTGCTTCGGCGCTAAGGAGGCTGTCTGCCCTTTTTTATATGAAAAACCAATTAAGTGTGTTATTCACGTACATTATCAGGTTTTAAACTGGGCATTAAACGCAATATTTTTTTATATTATGTTGTATTGTAGACTAAAATAATTTTCCGGAGTCGTAAAATGAATGGCTTAAGAATAGCGCTTGTTACCGGAGGAAGCGGGATTATAGGTTCGGCTATAGCGATTTCACTGGCAAAAAAAGGCTTTGATATCTGGCTCAATTTCAAAAAGAACAATATTGCTGCTGAAAGAAACGCGGCAATAATAAGAGAGACAGGCGTACAGTGCCGCCTGCTGCCTTTTGATGTGACTGACATGAGTGCGGTGAAGAACTCCCTTGAGCCTCTTTTTGAAACCGATGTGCCCTATGTGCTGGTAAATAATGCCGGTATCAGCCGTGATGCGCTCATGATATGGATGAGCAGGGATGAATGGAACGATGTTTTGTCAATAAACCTGGATGGTTTTTTTAATGTCACGAAGATTGTTTTAAACAGCATGTTGAGAAAAAGAGAAGGCAGGATAATCAATATTACCTCTACATCAGGTCAGAACGGACTGGCCGGTCAGGTAAATTATTCCGCGGCAAAGGCCGGGCTTATCGGCGCTACAAAATCTCTTGCAAAGGAGGTTGCCAAACGAAATGTCCTTGTAAACGCTGTTGCCCCCGGGTTCATTGAGAGTGAAATGACTGAAGGTCTGCCCAAAAAGGATATACTTCCAATGATACCTCTGGGCCGTTTTGGCAGGCCTGAAGAAGTCGCCGGTATTGTGGCCTTCCTCTGCTCTGAAGATGCTTCATATATAACGGGGCAGGTTTTTTCTGTAAATGGCGGCATATACATGTAATATTACAGGAGTTCCACAGATCTTGTTATGCACAGGGTAGCAATCACAGGAATAGGCATTATATCGTGTCTTGGTAACAACATTAAGACTGTCGGCAAAGCATTAAGGAAAGGCAGATCCGGTATCATTTTTGATGAAACCCGTAAGGAGATGGGTTTTCGCAGCCCATTGACCGGAATAATCAAAGGGTTTTCACCTGACGAATATCTGTCAAGAAAACAGCGTAAAACAATGCCCGATTTTGCGGTACAGGCCTATGCAGCGGCTGTGGATGCCCTTTCCATGTCCGGACTTGATGATCATGATATACAGAATCCTGAAACAGGCATTATATTCGGGTGCGATTCGAGCTGTATAGCCGCCATCGAACAGGTAACGCTGCTAAGGGAGTTCGGAGAGACAAAATCAATCGGCAGCGGCCTTGTATTCAGATCAATGACATCGACCATAACCATGAACCTGAACACAATCCTTAAAACCATGGGCGCTTGCTGGACCATAAGCTCGGCCTGTTCAAGCGGCGGACATGCAGTGGGTCAGGCATCAAACCTGATTGCACTGGGTCAGCAGGAAAGAATAATATGCGGCGGCGCACAGGAGATAAACTGGGAATCCATGTGCAGCTTTGATGGCCTTGGCGCATTTTCGGTCAATACAGAAAATCCTATTGGTGCAAGCTGTCCTTTTGATATGAATCGTGACGGACTTGTTCCCAGCGGCGGTGCTGCCGCCATTGTCCTTGAACGATATGATCTTGCTGAAAAGAGGGGCGCTGCGATACTGGGCGAGGTCATTGGATACGGGTTTTCATCAGACGGGGCCAATCTCTCTGTACCTGATGAGGAAGGACTTGGCAGGGCAATGGTAATGGCAATAAAAAGCTCAGGGATTACTCCTTTCGAAATAGATTATATA
>CAZJOB010000045.1:0-14936 GCA_964547435.1 uncultured Desulfatiglans sp.
GGAGGACCTGCCTTGCTGGTGAATGAATACCGGCCATTGTTTAAGGGCATAGAGAAGGCGGATTCCGTGGCGTTCGATTCCCATAAATTGCTCTATTGCCCCATGAGCATGGGGGTTGCGCTTTTCAGGAGTGAAAAGGATCTCAACCTTATCAAACATACATCAAAATATGTTATCAGACGAAATTCAGTTGACACCGGCAGGTTCACGATTGAAGGTTCAAGGCCCTTTGCGTGCCTGAAGCCATGGGCGTCCCTGAAAATAATGGGCCGTGATGGGTATGGCCTGTTGTTTCAGCATGCCCGTGAATCAACTGAATACTTGAAAAGCATTCTCGATGCCTGCCGTAACTTTGAAACCCTTAACATTCCTGAACTTTTTATCCTGAATTACCGTTTTATACCGGAAGGTGTCCGGGAACATATATCCGAATGGACAGATATCTCCAGGTCTTCAGGCAAAAGACAAACTATCAAAGAGGCCAAAAGAAAGATTATCAGGACAAATCGCCTTATCAACAGTCTGAATGTCAAGCTTCACCGGGAGCTGAGAAGGGACGATACCTCTTTTGTGTCAAGAACCACCCTCGAATCAACTGTCTATCGACCTCAGAATATTGTTGTCCTTCGGGCTGTACTGATTAATCCCCTTACGGAAAAGGATGTTCTCGATGAAATAAAGGATACACAGAACCGCATAGGTCTTGAGATATGGAAAGAGTTTGAACCGGCATTCAGTCGTATTAAAAATTGAAACCAGGTGTCATTCATGGGGCATATATTCGATGTACATTCAGCCAGGCTTTATGAGGAATGGTATAATTCCTCCAGGGGAATTGTCCTGGAGAGATTTATCGAAAGGCTGATCAACGAACTGCTGGCGCCTGTCAGGCAGGACAGGATTCTGGATATAGGGTGCGGTTCAGGAAACCACCTCCTTTTGCTCGACAGACTCGGCCTTAATACATCAGGTGTCGATCCATCGCCCTATATGATTGATCTTGCCCGAAAACGTCTTGGAAACCGCTGTGAGTTAAAGAAAGGCAGGGCCAAAGATCTTCCATATGATGATAATGAGTTTGACTATGCCCTGTTGATCAATACCCTTGAGTTTATGGATAACCCCCTTGAAGCCCTGCGCGAAGCCGGAAGGGTTGCCAGAAAAAAGGTGCTGATAGTAGCAGTTAATCCTCTTTCATTGTCAAGGACCTGTGAGGTAATAAAGGGAGTGTTTGCCAGGTCCTATGCGACATATATTCGCGGTTACAATCTATGGGGGCTAAAGTCATGGATAAGAAAGGCCTATGGTCCGGTCCCTGTTTCCTGGCAAAGCGCCTGTATGTCACGCATGCCACAGAACAGACAGGGAGGGTCTTTGTTCGAATCTTTAAAGATTGATAAATGTCCCTTTGTATATTATCTGGGATTGTCGGCTACAATGAAATACATAGTAAAAACCGATAATCTTCCGCTAAAAAGAAAGATAGAAGGTGTCGAACGTCCTGTTATGGGTGGAGTATCGCCGGTAAGCAATATTAAATCATAGGGGGCAGGAGATGAAAGAGGCATATCTTTATGAGAAACTGGAAAATGGCAGGGTCTGCTGCAATCTATGTAATCATGCCTGTTTGATCAAGCCCGGCGCCAGGGGGATATGCTCTGTGCGGGAAAACAGGGAAGGCACCCTGGTAACGCTTGTCTATGACAAGGTCATAGCAAGGCACGTGGACCCTATTGAGAAAAAACCGCTGTTCCATTTTCTGCCGGGGAGTTTGTCATATTCAGTTGCCACGGCAGGGTGTAATTTCAAGTGCAGTTTCTGCCAGAATTCCGATATATCCCAGATGCCGGCGGACTATAAAAATATCATAGGAGAGGAGATTTCCCCTTCCGCTATCGTCAAAGACGCACTGGCATCCGGGTCTTCAACAATCGCCTATACCTATACCGAACCCACTGTATATTTTGAGCTGGCACTCGATACCGCGCGTCTGGCTTCTGTTGAGGGAATCAGGAATGTCTTTGTCTCAAACGGCTACATGACAAAGGAATGCCTTGAAGAAATATCGACAGACCTGCACGCCGCGAATATAGACTTAAAGGCGTTCAGTGATGATTTTTACAGGAAACAGTGCGGGGCCAGGCTTGAACCGGTCCTGAAAACAATATCCGGACTGGTAAAAACGGGGGTATGGGTTGAGGTCACGACGCTGCTAATCCCGGGGTTGAATGATTCCGATGATGAACTGAAAAGTATAGCGGAATTTCTGGCTGAACAGAGTCGCGATATTCCCTGGCATATAAGCAGATTTCATCCTACATACAGGTTGATGAACATCGGTCCGACTCCTGTCGAGAGTCTTAGAAGGGCAAAGGAGATCGGATATAAGTCCGGTCTTAAATATGTGTATACCGGAAATATTCCAGGGGACGACGGTGAAAACAGCTACTGTCATGAATGCGGGGAACTGCTGATTGCCCGTTATGGGTTTACTGTAGACAGGAACGTGATAAGAGATGGACGATGTCCTTACTGCGATGTCAGTATCCCCGGCGTTTGGGAATGATTCAATAATTCACCATAATAAGAAAGAGGCCCTGAGGAGGCGACTTGATGCCGGCTTTTTGCCTGTCCTTTGACCGGAGAATGCTCTCAAAATCCGGACAGGATATCTTGCCCCTCCCTACTTCCATGAGAGTGCCCATAATATTCCTTACCATGTGTCTTAAGAACCCTTCAGCCTCAAAAGAGAAAAGAATAAGGCCATCATCCTGATCCCTTATACCTGTTCTGATCATGTTTCTTACAGGGTTCACATTCACGCTTCCTGTTGACCTGAATGCTGAAAAATCATGGTTTCCGATGAGCATATTGAGACATTTTTCCATCTCTTCCAGGTTCAGGGGATCTCTTATATGCCATGTATAGTTTCTCAGAAAGAGGTCCCGGTCCCTGCTGTTCAATACCCTGTACTCATATATCTTGCTTATTACACTGTATCTTGAGTGGAATTCGGGGCCGGTATATTCGGCGGATTTTATAAATATGTCGTCAGGCAAAAGAGAGTTGAGCCCCTGTCTCAGGGATTCAGGGTCAATTATTGAGTCTGTATGGAAATTACATACCTGATGCAGCGCATGCACCCCTGCGTCTGTCCTGCCGGATCCGATAATATTTACCTTCCGGTTTGTTATTATTCCAACCTTCTCTTCAAGCACTGCCTGAATTGTCCGGTCATTTTTCTGCCTCTGCCAGCCATGATATCCGGTCCCGTCGTAGGCAAGAATCATTTTTATGTTTTTTATTTCTTCCATGGCAGAGATAAAAAAAAAGGGGAAGCCTTCAATGACTTCCCCATATATTTCAGAAAAATTTTTGTTTTTACTTTTATAAAACAGACACGAGGCGTTTAACGTTTTGAATACTGGAAACGCGCTCTGGCTCCGGGCTGCCCGTATTTTTTTCTTTCCTTCATTCGGGGATCCCTTGTCAGCAATTCAGCCTTTTTAAGGGTAAAGCGGAATTCGGGGTTAATAGTAATCAGGGCGCGGCTTATACCGTGCCGAATGGCGCCTGCCTGTCCAAGCACCCCGCCTCCTCTGACATTTATGGAGATATCATATTTCCCGGCAGTTTCAGTTAATTCAAGGGGCTGTTTGATGACCTCAATGCCTGATTCTCTTGTCATGTATTCTTCAATAGATTTATCATTAATGGTTATCGCGCCAGTTCCCGGTTTCATCCAGACACGGGCTATAGCCGTCTTTCTTTTTCCAACGGAATGCCACAGGTTTTGAGCCATTCAACCTCCTAAATTTCCAGTATCTCCGGTTTTTGCGCCTCATGGGGATGCTCTGAACCGGAATATATTTTTAATTTTGTCAATTGACGCCGCCCGAGACTGTTTTTGGGCAACATCCTCTTAACCGCCATATAAAGCACCTGATCAGGCTGTTTTTCAAGAAGTTTTTTCGCGGAGATCTGCTTCAGCCCGCCGATATATCCTGAATGGTGATAATAGATCTTGTTATCCCATTTATTGCCTGTAAGGGCTACTTTTTCCGCGTTTATTACAACGACAAAATCACCTGTGTCTGCATGCGGTGTAAATATGGGCTTATGTTTCCCTCTCAGACGTATGGCTATCTGACTGGCCAGTCTGCCCAGGATCTTGTTTTCGGCATTCACAAGGTACCATTTTTTATCAACTTCATGTTCTTTAGCTACAAATGTTTTCATGTTTTATATCCTAAACTTATTAAAATCAAGAAACGAAATATTTAGTTTAATCTGAATAAAATGTCAAGATATTTTTAATGAATAAAAAGTAATTTCATTCACCGCGCCGAAGCTCTTTAGAGCGAAGGCGGGTTGGCTTCCGCCTTCGCTTCTGGCTATGGCGGGACAAGATGGCGCAATTCCGCTTGATACCCCACCGCTTGCGATGGGGAGATTCATTTAAGCTTTATATTATTTTTCTCCTGCCCAGCGCTCTAAGCCCTGGTCCCCATTCAAGGGCAGGGTAATTCTTATTTCCAGGCCGGAATCCGTGTTCACGGCCTCAATTTTGCCTCCATGACGATCGATAATCTTCTGTGTAATGGCCAGGCCCAGGCCCGAACCGGGGATTTCTGAGGCTTCAAGCCTTTGGAATGGCTCAAATATGCTTAGAAGATCCTTTTCTTTTAATTTTTTGAATGTGTTAATTACACTTATTTTAAGAACATCCGATATGCGTTCTGTCTTGACATATATCTCACCTCTCTCAACGGTGTATTTTATCGCGTTATCAAGGACATTCAGCATTGCGGTGATCAGACTTTTTTCATGGCCCCTGTATGAAACAGGGACAAGATCGGTCCTTACGCGAAGAACCTTGTGCTCTATAATGGGCTGCAACTGATTTAGCAGATCTTCGATAATTTTAGAAATATCAATAGGTTCCATCTTGAATCTTGGTTCATGCATGTCGATTTTGGATAATTCCAGTATTCTGCCGATAAGCCTGTCAAGGACATCTATATCTTCACGAATGTCACTCAGGTGCCTTTCATACTCATGGTTTTTACCCTGTTCGAGCTTTTCACTCAATATCTCTTCGGCTATTCTTATTCTTGTAAGAGGCGTTCTGAGTTCATGGGAGACGAGGGCGGTCAGTTCCTTTCCTCCCATAATCATTCGCTGGACCTCATCCGCCATCTGGTTAAAGGCAATACTCAATTCACCGATCTCGTCACTGCTTTTGACATCGATTCTATGAGAAAGGTCCCCCCTCGCGATACGAAGGGCCGATTGCCGGAGCTGTTTCAGCCGCTCTGTGATCAGTCTTGAAACCGGAATAATGAGAAGCGCTATAATGATTCCGATGCCGATATTTCCCAGGGTCCGGCCCATATTAAAGCCCGGCCTTTGAAATCCCCTGAAGATAATATTGAGTGTGTATTTATTCCCTTCTATGTCCAGGGGTGCAACCGCGTATGTGTCCCCCTGGCTGTTGAAGTTATAATACACAGTTATATCGCCAAAGATTCGCGTCTGTTTGCTTCGTATTTTTGAAACATCGGAGGGGATGTCTTGTGGGAATGATTTCAGCACCTCAAGGCCCTTTTTATCGGAAATCCATACCTCGGCCCATTGCAGTTCCCCTATATTATTCATAAGGGCCATCATGGCCTGGTTTTCGGTAATGCTTTCCTTTTGGCTTGACCAGTATTTTTCCTCAGCGAGCTGCTTTAATCGAAGAACGCGCTGATTATTAAAATTCTCTATCACCTCGCTGAAATATCGCCTTACAGTAATCTCCTGAAGGCCGTAATTCAGGGCCAGAGTCACAAGCAGGACAGTCATAAAGGATAAAAATATCTTAGTATAGAGTTTTCCGGGGTTCATAATGCATCCACAAACATATATCCTGATCCCCATATGGTCTTTATACACCTGGGAGATCTGGGATCGGCTTCAAGTTTGGACCTCAGTTTACTGATATGGACGTCTATACTCCTGTCAAATGCCATAAAATCCCTTCCCCTTGCGAAGTTCATTATCTGATCACGACTTAAAATTACATTTGGGTGACTCATCAATGCCTCAAGTATCTTGTATTCGGTTGAAGAAAGCTCAATTTCTTTTCCATAAGCCAGGACATTCTGTCTGGATCTGTTGAGGGTAAGACCGCCGACCTCAATAATATTTTCCTCCTTTGATAAAGGGGTTTCAGTGGAAGGTTCCTGGGTCGTTCTCCTCATCACCGCCTTCATTCTGGCCAGGAGTTCCCTCGGGTTAAAGGGCTTCGGCAGATAATCATCCGCCCCCAGTTCAAGACCCACTATACGGTCCGCGTCTTCACCCTTGGCCGTGAGCATTATCACGGGGATCTGACTTTTTCGTCTGACCTCCTTCAATACATCAAGGCCGTCCTTGCCGGGAAGCATTATATCCAGAATGAGTATGTCAGGCGATTCGGCTTCTATGCTTCCGGGCACGTTCATGCCGTCAGACAGCGTTATTACCCTGAATCCGTTTCCTTCAAGATATTCCTGAAGCAGTTCCCTTAGCTTTGCATCATCATCTACTATTAAAACCCTGTTTTCCATAGGTGTCACCCCTTTTTACCATCTTTTACAGTTTTTTAACATTTTTTTACAAATATACAAAATAATATTAACATTCGGGGAATATAATGATTATAATAATGGAAAAATTCAGAATAATGTTGTTTTTTATTTAAGTTTTTTATAAAAAGCATCGATTTGATCGTCAGAAGGTGTTTAGTCATAAAAAAGTATCAATCTCTTGGTGATATCAATCCATTCTGAATTCTACCATGATACTAATTATATAAATAAAGCACAGGATGAACAGGGGTAATTATATGGCATATATTAAAAATCCGAAGTCTAACAAAAAGATAAAATTCCGCGTTTTATGGTGTTTGGCCATTATTCTGGCCGGCCTGTTTTTTATGCTTGGGCTGGCGTTTACCAGAACCCCGCCTCCCCAGATGCCATTTGAGGAGCCTGCCCTGCAGGTTGAGGTGCTTGAGGTCAAACCGGCGGATCTACAGGTTTCTATAACCGGTTATGGAGAAGCAAGGGTGCTGAGGGAGGTGTCAATTGCGCCTGAAGTATCCGGCAGGGTGGTAAAGATACACCCAAGGCTTAAAACGGGTGAAATAATCCTTAAAGATGAGGTTATTTTTCAGATCGATCCCAGGGATTACGAATCCGCTTATGTTGAAGCAAGCGCGACTGTGACACAGATGGAAAACTCTCTTGAAAGGATGAAGCGGCAGTACGAGATAGATATAGAGAGGCTTGTAACCATAAAAAGGAGTCTGGATCTTTCAAAGCAGCAATATGAGCGTGTTAAAAACCTCTTTGAGAAGGACAGGGTAGGCACCCAGTCCGGAGTAGACCAGGCTGAGCAATCCTATAATAATTATTCGGATCAGGCGGAACAGATGTCTAAAACCGTCGAATTGTATCCTCTTCAGATTAAAGAGACAGAAAGCGGCCTGCTGGCTGCCAGATCGAGGATGTCAACCGCAAAGGTCAGACTTGAAAGATGTACGTTAAGGGCGCCGTTTCAAGGCCGTATAAAAAGTGTTTCTGTTGAAAAAGAACAGTATGTGTCTCCGGGGATGAGCGTGATCACCCTTGCTGACGATTCGGTCCTAGAAATCCAGGTCCCACTGGACAGCCGTGACGCTAACAGATGGCTACCTTTTGATGAGGATAACAGCAATATATCCAATGCCTGGGTAAACGGACTGAAAAAGGTGGAATGCAGGGTACACTGGACCGAATCAAAATCGGGAAATTACTGGAAGGGAACATTAAACAGGGTGGTCCGGTTTGATGAGCAGACAAGGACAGTTACTGTGGCCATAAGGGTTGAAGGAGCGGAAGCCCTGTCTATTAATCACGGAAGCCTGCCCCTTGTCGAAGGCATGTTCTGTTCGGTGGAGATTCCGGGTAATACACTCAAAAATGTGTACAGCATACCCAGGTGGGCGGTCAGCTTTGAAAACACTGTGTATGTAGCTGTTGACAACAAGCTCAGAACAGTCCCTGTAGAGGTTGCCAGATCCGAGGGTGAAGAGACATATATCTCTGAAGGACTTGAACCCGGAGATAAGGTAGTCGTGACGCGACTGGTGGATCCCCTGGAAAATTCAAGGCTGATTATTCTTTAGAAGAGAGACTTAAATATTATGAAAAAATTACTGGCCTCCCTGGCCTCTAACAGGGTTTTCGCTAATATAATGCTTGTAATGATTCTGCTCTCCGGTGTGCTGGCGTCTCAATCCATGATCAGGGAATCAATGCCTGAGATGAGTCTGGATGTCATCAATATCTCCGTGTTTTTTCCGGGAGCGGATCCTGAAGAGGTTGAAGAAGGGATCAGCAGAAAGATTGAAGAGACAATCAAGGGGATGGAAGGCATTGACAAGTTTACCACCAATTCATCCGAAGGCATGTCTTCAGTCAACATCGAGTTGAAGACAGGATATGACGTTGATGAGATCCTTGATAAGGTGAAGACCAAGGTCCAGGCCATCATGACCTTTCCTGTGGACGCGGAAAGGCCTATTGTCGAGAAGTTTGAGATGAAGCGTTCGGTTATGACCATATTCATTCAGGCCGATATGTCCGAAAGAAGGCTCAAGGCCTGGTCCGAACAGATAAGGGATGAGATACAGAACCTTCCCAATGTTTCCACTGTCACCCTGTTCGGCACACGTGAATATGAGATCAATATCGGCATCTCCGAAGAGCGTCTTCGGGAGTATGGTCTGACAATAAGCCAGGTTGCCGGCGCTATAACCATGAGTAATATGAACATGCCGGGAGGAACCATTCGAACCGAGGGCGAAGAGATTCGGATAAGAACTATCGGAAGAAAATATACGGGCAGTGAGCTGGCAAAGATAGTGGTGCTTGCCAAACCCGGAGGAGAGATAATCACACTTGACCGCATAGCTCATATAGACGACGGCTTTAATGAGGACCCCATAAATAACATGGTTGACGGGAAAAAGGCGGTTATTCTGCGCGTGTATAATTCTCTGGAGGAGGATGCGCTTAAGATAGCGGAATCAGTGAAAAAGTATATTGAAACGAAACAAAAATCCCTGCCTGAAGGCGCCGCACTCAGAATTCTCAGCGACGACACGGATACTGTCCGGGCCAGGATAGATCTTCTTAAAGAAAACGGGATAATGGGTCTGATAATCGTTTTTATTCTTTTGTGGGCCTTTATGAACATGAGGATCGCATTCTGGTGCGGGATGGGGATACCCATCGCGATGGCCGGAGGAATGGTAATCCTTCCCGCGTTTGGTGGAACCATCAATATGATGACACTCTTCGCGTTTATACTTGTTCTGGGAATTGTCGTTGACGCCTCCATTGTTGTGGGTGACGCCATATATGTTCATCGTCAGAATGGAGAACCGCCTCTAAAGGCGGCGGTTGATGGTACATGGGAGGTAGGAATGCCGATAATAGCGTCTGTTATCACAAGCATTATCGCCTTTCTGCCTCTTGCCTTTGTGGGGGGTGTTTTCGGAAAGTTCATTTATTTCCTTCCGGTAATCGTCACAAGCTGCCTCATAGTGTCACTCATCAAATGTCTTGGTCTTCTGCCCGCCTTTCTTAATGATCTCCCCGACCCAAACAGAAAAGGCGTCACAAATGAGAGTGAACGGAAAATCAGGCTCTGGTTATTGTTAGATAAGCTGAACCAGGTTCAGGCATACACCGCCAGGGGTATGGAGAGATTTGTGGAAAAGGTATATCTCCCCTTTCTCAAAAAGGCGCTCACATGGCGGTATATCTCATTCGCAACAGCCATCGCTATACTTTTCGTCACCCTGGGATTTATTTTAAGCGGCATGGTCAAATACACGATGTTTCCCGAGATCGACGGTGATAATCTCACGGCTTCTGTAAGGTTTCCCAATGGAACTCCGCAGGAGATAACCCAGAGAGCGGTTAACCGGCTTGAAGAGGCCCTGAAAAAGGTAGGGGAAAGATCAAAGACACTGAGCGGAGAACCCCTGATCCGGCATACAATTACCCTTGTGGGCCAGGGGCTCGGAATGGGCGGAGGAATGGGGCCCAATGTTGGTTCTGTTGAGGCATATCTTCTCCCCTCCGAAGACAGGGGCATTCATTCAAATGACCTTTCGGTTCAATGGGAGAAGGAAACAGGACCTATTCCGGGAGTGGAATCTCTTACATTCGGCGGCGGCGGATTCGGCCCTGGGGGATCTCCCATAGAAATATGGGTGCAGGGCTATGATATGCAAAGAATCATTCAGGCCTCCAATGAACTGGTTGAAAGATTAAGGCAGTTCGAAGGTGTATATCAGGTGAAAAACGATTTTGTACCCGGCAAGAACGAGTTGAGACTAACACTAAAACCAGAGGCCCGGACATTCGGGCTTACTGTGAGCGACCTTGGAAGGCAGGTCTTTTCAGCCTATTATGGCAATGAGGCGCTCAGAATTCAGAGAGGGAGGGATGATGTTCGGGTCAAGATTCGGTACACCGAAGAAGAGAGGACAAGACTGGCGGATTTTGAACAGATCAGAATAAGAACCCCGCTTGGCCATGAGGTGCCGCTTCTGTCAGTAGCCGATATCAGTTACGGACCGGGATTTGCCACTATAACCCGTACGAACGGGATGCGAAGGGTTGAAGTAACCGCCCGTGTCGACGCAAAACAGACCAATGTTCGTGAAGTCATGGGTGAACTTACCATGAACTATTTCGTTGATTTTAAGGGGAGGTATCCTGAACTCAATATCTCTGTTGAAGGTTTTCAGGCGCGTGACGCCGAATCCCTGGGAGGATTGAAATACACATATCCTATTGCGATACTGGGTATATTTGTAGTTATGGCAGCGATGTTTCGTTCATATATTCAGCCTTTTATCATCCTTTTTACCATCCCTTTCGGTGTAATAGGGGCTATTTTCGGTCACCTGCTGCTCGGAGTTGATCTGGCCATTATGAGTCTTTTCGGGATTGTGGCTCTAACCGGGATTGTTGTAAACAGCGCTATTGTGCTTATTGACAGGGTCAATAAAAATCTGGCTGAAGGCATGAACTTCTTTGAATCAGTCCAGACAGGAGGAACCAGACGCTTCCGGGCAATTTTCCTTACCACAGTCAGTACGTCCGGGGCCCTGCTGCCGCTAATCCTGGAAAGGGACTTTCAGGCCCAGATGCTTATTCCCATGGCAGTTTCAATAGCGGCCGGCGTGCTCTTTTCTTCCGCGCTTACACTTATTCTGATTCCGAGCATGCTGACTATCATGAATGATATAAGACTTGCCTGGTACAAAATATGTCACGGCAAATGGCCGACAAGAGAAGAGGTCGAACCGGCGAGCAGGCGTAAAGAGATTGAGGAAAGGGAAGCAGAGGCGCTCGGTCTTGGCAATGGTCCGGTAAATGTCTTTGATGTTGATTCCAACAGGCAGGGTTCCTGATGAGAGATAAGGGAGATTTATTAATGTTTAAAAGATTCATTACTATATTTTATTTATTAATCTTTTTCGCCTGTTTATCTTTTCAGGCCGTCTCTTTTGCTCAGGAAACAAATGCAGGTTCATCAGGAAAAACAGACCTTTCCATACTTAAGACGCTGGACCTGAAGACCGCACAGAAGATAGCAATAGAGGACAATCCATCCTTCGCGGCCGCAGAGGAAAGGGTGCGGCAGGCCAGGCAGCAGGTTTATCAGGCATATTCATCCTATCTGCCTAGGATTGACGCCACGGCCGGAGGGCGAAGGATGATTATGTCGGAAAATGACTATCAGTCAGCCCTGCTAATGGGTCCCGCGAATCAAAGATCCGATACATATACGGCAGGCCTGAGCGCGTCATGGGTGCTTTTCAACGGCTTTGAAAGGGAATACTCGAGTCTCAGGGCGCGTTATGGTGAAGACAGCAGCAGGCAGGCACAACTGAATGTTATGAGAATGCTGCTTCTGCAGGTGACCTCAAGCTATCTGAACGCTCAACTGGCGCGTGAAAATATAGTAATTGCCAGGGCAAATGAGGAATTTAACCAAAGACAGCTTGTTGAGGCTGAGGCGCGTTACAGGGTAGGAACAGGTTCCTTAAGTGATGTGCTTAATTTCCGGGTAAGGATCAACTCGGCAAAATCACAGCTTATTGCCTCAAAACAGGCATACGATGTTGCCCTGTACGGCCTTGCGGCCCTGATGGGCATCCCTGATTCAAAACTGCCTTCTCCTCTGGATCTTGAAGAACTCGATCATGAAACAGCCGGCGAATTTGATATACCGGAATCCGAATCTGAAATTGCTTACGCCCTGGAATACAGGCCTGATCTCAAACAGACCGAATACCTGCTGAAGCAGGCAGACGCGTCTGTAGGTTCGGCATGGGCGGGATTTTATCCCACCATTAGCATAACCGGCTCCCTTGATGGCGACAGGGCAGAGAGCAGGCGGCTTGAAAAGGAGGATTTCGGCAAGAGCGTTATGCTGAGTGCCTCATATAACCTGTTTTCAGGCGGAGCGACAACCGCAAGGGTAAGGGAGGCAAGGTCCAGAAGAAGAGAGGCGCAAAATAATCTTGAGGATGCCGTGATAGGTGTGAAGAATGATGTCGAATCCGCCATTACCCGCCTGAAGGCCGCGCAGGAGCAGCTTGCGCTTCAGATAACAAACACAAAGCTTGTTGAGGAAACAAGGGACCTGGTTGAAAAGGAATACGCGGCAGGGCAGGAGTCGCTTGTAAGGCTTAACAGCGCTCAACTGGATCTAGTTTCGTCTCAGAACTCACTTGCCCTTTCAATTGTTTCCATGCGACAGGCATGGGAAAACTTTCAGGCAAGCACGGGCCGGATACTGGAGCCATACATCAAATAGAGAGACCTTTGAAAAAGTCTTTTTGCCGTCATTTTGGACCTGATAAGCCTGCCCCGGCTTTAGTCATGCCGGGGCAGTCTCCATTCGCCGGTATGACGATATTGCACTTTTTGTCAGGTTATACAAAGGTCTCCAGGCAAGTATCTACAGCCGCGCCCGCCGCCTGTCACCCTGAGCCAAGCGAAGGGTCTCTATAGATCAGGTTCTGTTGTAAAATCAATTGGAAGCTCTTTTAATATTTTTTCAGCATCTGTCTTCATTGATGCTGGCACGAGAAGATTCCAGAAAATTCCTGGGCCTTCAAGCAGGGCAATTATAGCTGTTTTTAAACCAACAACGTTTTCTTCTTGTCTGAAGAATGGAATATTAGAGTCCGCAAATGCATTGCACGCGAGTTCAAATTCATGTAAACGACCTGTCTTAAGTAATATGACTTGTTCTGTCATAATTTCCTCTCTGAAGGGGTTCGCGCCGATAACCAACCTGGCGAGCGTTTCGCCAGGTCTGGTTTATTAGCGGGTTATATGGGCTCTGGTGGACAGATCCATCAAAGCCATGGATAACATTTTTCACGGGCCTTTGCCCAATTATCTATACCCAATTCTTTTATTTTTATCTCCGACCATATAACCCCTTTATTATTCCATTTTAGCCTTTAACAGTTCATCTGTGCCGCCCGGCTTTTGAGGTCGGCGCCAGCAAATGGTTCGCTCCAACTAATTGATATTTTAATTAATAAAAATAGCCTTGATTTTTTAATTTGTTGTTGTATGTTTAATGTAACACAATTGTCAATACAAAATAATTTATTAGGAGTAAGCTATGGGAAAAACAGCAACTATTCAAACCCGTGTCGATCCCGCTGTAAAACGTGATGCGCAGATTATATTGAATAAATTAAATATTTCAATGTCAGAGGCTATTTCAATGTACCTTTCACAGATAACCCTTCATAGAGGGATTCCCTTTGAAATTAAAATCCCTAATGAAATTACTGCTAAAACACTCACAGACTCTGAAAACGGAATAAATCTTCATAACGTTGATTCAGTTGATGAATTGTTCGAGGAACTCGATAATTGAACATCCATTACACAACTCAATTTAAAAAAAAGACTACAAAAGGATCAAAAAACAGAACAAAGATCTTTCAAAATTGAGGACTGTCATTGAGAAACTATCCACGGGTCAATCTCTGGATTTAATCTATCGTGACCATCCATTATCTGGTATCTGGGAGATGGAAAAATCACCGAGATTGTCATATTGAACCTGACTGGATTCTAATCTACCGAAATACGTCAGTAGATTTATTTCTCGAAAGAACAGGAACACATTCAGAGCTTTTCAATAAGTAGCAATCATTAAAGCGAACGGCGAAGTCAGCGGCCGAGCGCATGCGAGGTCCGCTGAACTGATTTGTTGGCAGAAAATTGCTCCCTGATTTTTTTCCCCGCACCCGAATTTGAAAGTGAGAGACATGCTTTTCTCAACTGGTTTACAGTTTTTAAACGATTGGTAATTGCCTTTTCACTCATATCAATCTTCATCGATTAATCCTTTTAAATATTCTATGTCATCTAAATCCTGACCACTTTTTATTAATGATTTAAGCGTGATAAGGCCTTCCGGAGTCAAAATTTTTAATGTCCCCCCTTCCCAATCAACCGAAGTTCTGCTGTCCCAGGGAATCTTGGTGTGTGAAGTAACAAGCAATAAATCCAGTACCATATGTTCCCCTGATTCATTGTCTATTTTTGTCATTTGATGAATCTGAACAGCACCATTCTTAAACGACATCGGCGCTGCTGGAATGTTGAATCCAAGATTTTTTACTATTTGTTCTATTTTGACAAGCATATCAGGTTCAACCATTATACCAATATCAAGAGTGGCTCTTGGCCTTGCATAAACAGCTAGAGCCAGCCCACCACATAATGCATAATCTATTTTATTTTCATCAAATGCTTCAATTAGATTTTTTAATTCAATCAATAAATCCATTATCTCTAGCCTTTCATCAT
>CAZJOB010000046.1:0-5052 GCA_964547435.1 uncultured Desulfatiglans sp.
ATACTAATAGAGTTCGACCCGGAAAGATTCAGACCGGCGGAGGTTCCGATTCTGTTAGCCGATACAACTAAAATACGGAAGCTGGGATTCCGTGTTAATTATAGCCTGAGAGATATCATTAAGTCTCAGCTAAACTATTATTTAAACAAGCAAAACAGAATCTAGTTTATTAAGTTTTACCAATAATATATCTAGAGACTAAGACATTAAAATATAGAAATCAAGACATTTGAAATATTATTTAATACTTTCATTAATAAGGCTGATTAATGTTTCAGACCTGTGTCTTATATTGTCAAGGATAATGTCCCGCTCCTTTAAGGCCTGAAAGTAATCACTGGCAATATTTAATGCTGTAAGTATGGCTGCCTTTTTTTCCGAAAGCCCTGAAATGCTGCTATCGGTCTCTTTTAGTCTGTTATTTACATATTCCGCTACTCTGTTAATGCTGTCTATATCATTTTCATCACTCTTAATGAGGTATTCATTATTCAGTATCGTTATTTTTACAGGTATATTCAAAGGACTGCTCCACAAATCTAAACAGCCAGTTTATCAATTCGCTCCAGGATTACTCCTATTCTGCTTCTGGCCTGGTCATGAACCTCTTTCATCCTTGTAACTTCTTTATTTAATTCAGCAATCCTGTTTTCCTGATCCTGTATTTTTGTAATATATGATCCTTTTTCTTCCTTCATTGTTTTCATTTTTTCAATTAACAGTTCGACTTTTTCTTCCAGTATACTAAAATAATCATTCTGCGTTTTCTGTTCCATCTGGTTCTCCTAAAAATCTATTTCAACTTTATATAGTTATTGATTGCATCTTATATGAACCAATTAATCCACCATTTTTTTAATAACAAAGCCAGGATCAAATATATTATCCATTCGGAAATAAAGTCAATAAAAAAGGCAAGCTAGCCTGCCTGCCTTATTTTTGAATAATTTTGGATTATACCGGTTTATATGGCCTTATTTGCCACTTTCAGCCGTGAAACCGCCCGTTTTAAGGCCGATTCAGCCCGAATAGCATCAATCTCTTCATTATTATATTCTCCTTTCAGACGTTTTTTAGCACGCTCCATTGCTGACCTGGCTCTTTCAACATCAATATCGTTTGCATTTTCTGCTGAATCCACAAGAACCGACACCCTGTTATCAGATACTTCGACAAAACCTGAATTTACAGCCAGATATTCGGTGTTATGATCTTTATTATAGCGAAGCTCTCCGGGTAAAATCCCTGAAAGGAAATTTATGTGTCCGGGCAGAACCCCAAATTCTCCTTCAGTGCCGGGAGCAGCCACCATATCCGCCTCAGTGCTTACTATAACACCTTCAGGAGTGACAACTTCCAATCGAAGTTTATCCATTAATTATCCTCCCTAGTTATCTGCTGCTGCCATTTTTTCAGCTTTTTCCCTTGCCTCTTCAATGTTACCGACCATATAAAAGGCGCCTTCCGGAAGATCGTCGTGTTTTCCTTCAATAATCTCCTGAAATCCTCTCACAGTCTCTTTAACAGGCACATATTTCCCGGGCATGCCTGTAAATACCTCGGCCACATGGAAAGGCTGGGAAAGAAACCTTTGTATCCTTCTCGCCCTCGCCACTGTGATCTTATCTTCATCAGACAGTTCATCCATTCCCAGAATAGCGATAATTTCCTGAAGATCCTTGTATTTTTGAAGTATCTGCTGCACCTGCCTTGCCGTGTTATAGTGATCATTACCCAGGTAATTCGGATCGAGTATTCGGGATGTTGAATCCAGAGGATCTACAGCAGGATAGATTCCAAGCTCAGAAATTGGCCTTGAAAGGACCACAGTGCCATCCAGATGTGCAAATGTAGTTGCCGGAGCCGGGTCGGTCAGGTCATCAGCCGGCACATACACGCATTGTACAGATGTAATGGACCCCTTTTTGGTTGATGTTATCCTTTCCTGAAGCTCCCCAAGATCGGTCCCGAGAGTCGGCTGGTATCCTACGGCTGAAGGGATTCGTCCAAGAAGGGCCGACACTTCCGAACCGGCCTGAGTAAATCTGAAGATATTGTCGATAAAGAGGAGTACATCCTGACCTTTCTCATCACGATAATATTCCGCTACCGTCAAAGCAGAAAGGGCTACCCTGGCCCTTGCTCCGGGAGGTTCTGTCATCTGTCCATAGATAAGAGCAGCCTTTTCAATAACACCCGACTCCTTCATTTCAAGATAAAGGTCATTTCCTTCTCTTGTTCTCTCTCCCACACCGGCAAAAACGCTGATGCCGCCGTGTTCCATCGCGATGTTATGAATCATCTCCATCATTACAACTGTTTTGCCGACGCCGGCGCCTCCGAACATGCCCATTTTTCCACCCCGAGGAAACGGCACCAGGAGGTCAATAACCTTTACTCCTGTCTCAAGCACGTTTACCGAGGTATCCTGTTCTGTAAACTCAGGGGCATGTCTGTGAATCGGCAGATAGGTATCTGCCTCAACAGGTCCCTTACCATCGACGGGTTTCCCAATCACATTCAGCACTCGTCCCAGTGTCGCATCACCCACGGGCATGAGAATAGGGCTTCCGGTATTCTTTGCCTTCATTCCCCTGACAAGACCGTCGGTAATATCCATGGCAATACATCGGACCACATGATCACCGAGATGCAGCGCCACTTCCACTACGAGGTTATCCTCAGTGTCATCAATAGCCGGATTGGTTATATGCAGGGCTGTTAAAATTTCCGGCAACTCCCCGTCAGGAAATGCAACATCAACTACAGGACCTGTAACCTGAATTACTTTGCCATCATTCATAATCTAACCAAGACCTCCTTTTTAAACTGTGTTGTCAGTCTTCCTTATAAATTATCAGGAAATAGCCGCAGCTCCGCCGATAATATCCATTAATTCAAGAGTAATGGCGGACTGTCTGGCTTTATTATACAAAAGCGTGAGATCATCCACCATATCCTTGCAGTTCTTGGTGGCATTATCCATCGCGGCCATCCTTGCCGCGTGTTCACTTACTTCGTTCTGAAGAAATGCGTTTAATATCTGAACGCTTATATGTTTAGGCAACAGGTGGATCAGGATACCCTCGGCATCCGGCTCACACAGGTATTCTGCTGTGCTGCCACCGGTTTCACCTTCAATCCCGGGAGTTTCAATTGGTATCAGCTTTACAATTGTAGGTTCCTGTTTTGCCATACCTACAAATCTGGAATAGGCCATATATACTTCATCAACATCTCCGTGCATATACCTGTTTATAAAGTCGGTGGTCATCTGGTTTATGAAGGCGATATCGACTTTTCCATATATTTGAACATAACTTGCTGAAATTTCATAAGACCTTTTCTTAAAATAATCCCTTCCCTTTTTCCCAACGACTGTCAGAGAATAACCTCTTCCGGCATCTTGCTGCTCTTTTACCCACTCTTCTCCCGCATGAATACTGTTCATATTAAAGCTTCCGCAAAGCCCTCTGTCAGAGGTAAAATGCAATAGCGCAGTGTTATTTACATCCCCCCTCTTAACCATTAACGGGTGAATTCCAGGGTCAATCCGGCTGGAGAGATTTCCAAGCACCTCATTGAATTTGTTGGCATAAGGTCTAAACTTTTCCATTCTGTTTTGAGTATTTCGCAGTTTGGCACTCGCAACCATATTCATTGCCCTGGTTATCTGCTGTATTTTTTTAATTGCCTTGATCTTAATTTCTATATCTCTAAGCGCTGCCATATAATCTTCTCTGGATTGAAGTGCCTGTTCAAAATAAAATATTAAACCGGGAGATGGAAAATAGTCTGGAATTCATCCAGGGCTTTTTTCAATTTCTCTGCAAGGTCATCACTTATTACTCCTGACTCCTTTATCTCTTTAAGCAGTTCAGGATGTTTTGATTTCATGTTTTCGAGCATCTGCTGTTCATACAAGGCCACAGCATCCACGGGCCATTTATCAAGATAACCTCTGGCAGCCGCGAAGAGTATCATTACCTGATTCTCGGCCGGCATAGGCTGATACTGGGGCTGTTTAAGGACTTCGATCAGTCGTCGCCCCCTGTTAATCTGCTTCTGTGTAGTAGCGTCAAGATCGCTTCCAAACTGAGCAAATGCCTCCAGTTCCCTGAACTGGGCCATCTCTGTTCTAAGCGTGCCGGCCACGCTGCGCATTGCCTTTGTCTGGGCGGAACCTCCTACCCTGGAAACTGAAAGGCCCACATTGATTGCCGGCCTAACACCGGAGAAAAAGAGACTCGGTTCAAGATAAACCTGACCATCAGTGATGGAGATAACATTTGTGGGAATATAGGCAGACACATCACCTGCCTGAGTCTCAATAATTGGTAAAGCCGTAAGAGACCCTGCCCCCAGTTCGTCATTAACTTTTGCCGCCCTTTCAAGCAGGCGGGAATGGTTATAAAAAATATCCCCGGGAAAGGCCTCGCGTCCGGGAGGTCTTCTAAGAAGCAGCGATACCTGTCTGTATGCTGTCGCCTGTTTTGAAAGATCATCATATATTATAAGGGCGTGCTTGCCGTTATCCCTGTAATATTCCCCTATCGAACATCCGGCATAGGGGGCCATAAACTGCTGGGTCGCAGGATCGCTGGCACAGGCCGCGACAATAGTCGTGTATTCCAGAGCGCCTTCGCGCTGAAGGATATCCACCACCTGGGCGACAGTTGATTTTTTCTGGCCGATAGCCACATACACGCAGTATATATCAGTGTCTTTCTGGTTGAGAATCGCGTCAACGGCAATGGCGGTTTTTCCGATCTGTCTGTCTCCTATTATAAGTTCGCGCTGCCCTCTTCCAACCGGTGTCATGGCGTCAATAGCCTTGATTCCCGTGTACATGGGTTCTTTAACTGGCTGCCGGTCAATTACGCCAGGCGCAATCATCTCAAGTCTTCTAAATTCACTTGCATTTAGGGGACCCTTCCCATCCAGAGGATTCCCCACAGCATCTATTACTCTTCCAAGAACTGGTTCACCCACAGGTATTTCAGCAATTCTGCCGGTCCGCTTTACGATGTCGCCTTCCTTTATTTTTGTGTC
>CAZJOB010000046.1:5062-14872 GCA_964547435.1 uncultured Desulfatiglans sp.
CCATAATAGCGACACCGACATTATCCTCCTCAAGGTTGAGACAAAGGCCATAGATACCGCCCGGGAATTCCAGCATTTCCATTGCCATGGCCTTTTCAACTCCATGGACACGCGCCACGCCATCACCAACGGAAAGCACCAAACCGGTCTCGCTTACCTCCATCTTCTTTTCATAGTCTTTGATCTGCTGCCTTATTACCTGACTAATCTCTTCAGCTCTTATATCCATGAGTCCTATTCACCCCTTCTAAAAGATTCTTTAAGACCCTCAAGCTGGGCCTTTATACTCCCATCCAGAACAAGGTCCCCTATCTTCACAACCATGCCTCCGATAAGCTCCCGGTCTTCTCTGATATCTGATTTTATTTTTTTGGATGTCATTTCTTCCAGTGATTTTATCACCATGTTCAGGGCCTTCTGCTTCAAGGGCCTTGCTGTGAAAATCTGTGCGTAAGCGATATTCAATGCCTCATCTGTCAGTTTCTTGTAGTTTTCAGTGATAAACTCTATAGTAGTAATCCTGTTTTTATCCAGGAGAAGTTTGATAAAATTTATGACGAGTGTTGAAAAACCGCTTCTGTCCAGGACATAATCAAGGATCTTTTTCCTGTCTTCCTTTCTGAAAAGAGGGTTGGTGATGGCGTTTCCAAACTCATCATTTTTTTTATAAAAATCGGTAAATTCTTGAAGCTCTTCGCCGTAATCAACAAAATAACCATCCTCCTGCCCCAGGCTGAAAAGGGCCCTCGCATATCTCTTGGAAATACTTGAATTGCTCAATTTAATCTACCCACCTTTTCAACAAATTCGACTACCATTTTCTCCTGATCATCTTCATCTATTTCAACCGCGAGCAGTTTCCCCGCCTTCTCGGCGACCAGTTCAAAAACGTCCTGTTTTAGCCGCTCCCTGGCAGCTTCTATTTCCTGCTGTATGGTTATCTCCGACTGGTCTATTATTTTTTTTACTCTTGCCTTTGCCTCAGACAGTATTTTTTCTTTTTCAGCCAATCCTTCCTTTTTGTACGCTTCAATCATTTCTTTTCTTTTTATTTCAAAATCTCTCAGCAACCCCTCAACTTCCCTGCATCTGTTTTCAGCCTCTTCTTTTTCTCTTTCCAGATCCTCCAGGCGCTGTTTAATCTCCTCACTGCGTGCTGATAACATATCCTTGAGCTTCATTTTTTTATATATCACGAAGAGAATAACGATGACCAGCGCAAAATTGATAAATCTTTTAAATAGATCTCTCAGTTCCGCGCTTCTGTCAGAAGAGCTGCTTTTTTTTTGATCATTGCCGGTAAGGGTTGATCCTGTTTCCACATATGAATTTAATTGAGAATTATCGGAGGCGCTGACCGAGTAGTTCAGGGCGAATACAATCATGATCAGAATTAAGGCAATAGCATATTTAATTAAATTGACATTTAATATCATCAGATACCTCTTTCAAGTATCTTCTCAACCAACTCATGTGAATATATTTCCGACTCTGATATCAGGATCGCCCTGGCCCGGGTTATTTTCTCTCTAATATCCTTTTTAGCGCTCTCTATTCTTTCTTCAACCTGAGAAGCTGCATCCTGAAGCAACTCTTTTTGCATTTCAAGACCTTGATATTTGATATGCGACTTTTCCTTAAGGCCTTCCTCCTCTGTTTCGGAAATATATATTTCTATTTCACCGGAGAAAACATCAGTTTTTTTGTTCCATTCATTCGTGAATTTTTCGGATAGTTCTATCTCTTCCCTGCGTTTATTCAGGATACCCCTCACAGGGCGATAAACAATAATATTTAAGCATAAAAGCAGTAAAATAAAATTGCCTATCTGTATTAATGTACTGTAATCGATATCCGGCATAAATATTTACAATTTAAAAAAGGGGTTGTCTTTGTAACAGGATATCAAAAATCAAGAAGCGTCAACTGATTATAGCCAGTTTTTTTCCCTGGTCTTTTTCGATTTTCTGCATTCTGCAGTTTCCTTCGAAAATAACACCTTCTTCAATTATCACCGCTGGGGACTGTATGTTACCAAAGACCTTTCCCGGGGTATGGATTTCAATGCGGTTGTCAGCTATGATATTCCCCCTGACCTCGCCACTGATTATAATATGAGATACGTGAATATCGGATTTTAAAACTGCTGACTCACCTACAATCAGTGTGCCTTCGGTAAATATTTCTCCTGTGAAATGCCCGTCAACACGAACAACGCCTTTAAAGGACAGTTTTCCTTCAAACTCCGTATTTTCTCCCAAAAATGCTATTTCATCTTTATTTTTCATGTTTATTCTCTAAAATTATATTTTGCAGATATCATATTGAATATTTGTTTGCAAGAAAAACAATAAAAATATAAACCGCCTCACTGAAACATAAATCTTCTCATGCTTATATTCATTAAAAGCCCCATTCCCAGCATCGTAGAAACGATGGAAGACCCCCCTGAACTGAACAGAACCAGGGGAATGCCCACTACCGGCAGAAGACCGATCGCCATACTCACATTTATGACTAACTGCCAGAAGACAATAGATATGATGCCTACTGACAGGACCGAACCGAACATATCCTTTGAGTTTTTGGCTATATTCACACACCATAGTATTAATAACAGATAAAGAAAAAGCAGAGTCAGAGAACCGGCAAACCCCCATTCCTCCGCGAGAACCGAAAAAGCAAAATCTGAGTGCTGTTCAGGCAGGAAATGTAATCTTGTCTGAGTGCCTTTTAAAAATCCTTTTCCCCATAACGAGCCTGATCCTACAGCTATTTTTGATTGTATAATGTGATACCCGGCGCCAAGCGGATCAGTGTCCGGCTGAAGAAAGGTCATAATTCGCTTTTTCTGATACTCTTTGAGTGAAAACCAGATAAAGGGGGCCGAAGAGATAGAAACCGCAATAAGAAATATGAGAGATTTCCACTGGATTTTCATAAAAACGATAATAGAAAAACTGATTATCACAAGCATAATGGCTGTACCCAGATCCGGTTGTCTTACGACCAGGATAAAAGGGATCAAAATAAGGATAAAAGGCCTCAATAAGTCCCTTAACCTGTATTCAGTGTATTCTCCCTGGCTGGTAAAAAACCTTGAGAGTACTATAACCAGTGCTATTTTAGAAAATTCGGAAGGCTGTATGTTTATTCCGCCAAAACTCAACCACCTTTGTGATCCTGAGTACACCTTGCCTGAAACAAGCACCAGAATAAGAAGAAAAATAGACAAGAGATATATGGGGTATGCCAGACGTTCAAGGACGTGATAATCAAAGGTTGTCATCACAAGAAGCAGAATAAATCCGAACAGAAACCAGTATATCTGTTTTGTAAATATCAGCGCCCCGCCAGAATCTCTAATGGGAAAGGTTGCGCTGTAGAGATTTAACAGACTTATAAGACTTATGAAAATAAGTAAAAGAAGCAGGACCCAGTCAAAGTTCTGAAGAAGCCTTCTATCAAACATCATTTTTCTTATCCTGATATAACTCAAGGTACTTCTTAATGAGCTCTCTGGCAATGGGAGCGGCCACAGCGCCTCCACCGCCGCCGTTTTCAATTAATATCGCGCAGGCAATGCCGGGACTCTCGGTCGGCGCGATCGCCACAAACCACGCATGGTCCTCAAATTCACTGGGTATATCTCCGTCCGGGTACCTGTTTTTTAACGCTTCAAGATTGACTATCTGCGCAGTGCCTGTCTTTCCTGCAATATTGACGTCTTTAATATTAGCCCTTGAACCTGTACCCTGAGGTTCCTTGACTACCGCGATCAGCGCCTTTTTAATCAGTTCCAGATTTTCTTCTTTAACATTGATTTTTCTGATCAATTCCGGAGAAAACCTGTAAACCTCTTCGGCATCATTGCCAACATACTCCACCAGGTTAGGTCTGTAAATAAGGCCGCCATTGAATACTGCGGATATCATGCCTGCCATCTGAAGAGGGGTAACTAGTACAAAACTCTGGCCTATTGACGCTGAGACTGTCTCTCCCGGCTGCCATGGGATGTTCCATGTTTTCAGTTTCCATTCAGACGTGGGAATAAGGCCGGTATTTTCATGCTCCAGACCTATTGATGTTTTTCTGCCAAGACCGAACATCTCGGCATAATGGGCAATTTTGTCGATACCAAGTCTGATTCCGGCTCTGTAAAAATAAACATCACACGATTCCTTTATGGCCCGGTGCAGATTGACAACTCCATGCCCTCTTCTTCTCCAGCATCGAAATGGATGGTTTCCCAGTTTGTATATGCCGGTGCATGTAATCTCATCATCAGGAGTAATAATCCCCTCTTCAAGCGCCGCCAGGGCAATAACTATTTTAAAAATCGATCCAGGGGGATATTCTCCTGATGTTGCCCTGTTCCGAAAAGGATAATCTTTGCTTGTAGTAAGCCTATTCCATTCCTCCTGTTCAATACCGCCGATAAACATGTTGGGGTCAACCGCGGGACTGCTTGCCATAGCAAGGACCTTTCCATTATTCGGATCAAGGGCTACAATCGCCCCTTTTTTGTCCTTGAGGGACTCTTCCGCAAGCATCTGCAGATCTTTGTCGATTGTCAGCCTGATATTGAGACCGGGTACAGGGGGTTTTCTGGATATGACCTTTAATTTTCTCCCCGCGGCATCCACCTCTACCTGCATGCCTCCCCTCAACCCGTTCAGATCATTCTGCCAGATGCTTTCAATGCCATATTTACCAATCAGATCGCCCTGCATGTTATTAAAATATCTGCCGCTCTCAAGTTGTCGTTTACTGATCTCCCCCAGATAACCTATAATATGCGACGCCAGCTTGCCATATATATAATTTCGCTGGTGTGTAACCTGAATCATCACACCCGGTAAATTGAATAAATTAGTCTCAATAATTGCCAGTTCTTCTCGTGAAATGCCCTTTTTTATCAATACAGGTCTGAAGGAGTGACTGGATGACTGTCTGCTTAAGATTGATTCCACTTTATTCGGTTTGAGGGATATCAGATTATCCAGTTTATTAAGCAGTTTCTGTTTTTCCTGTATATCCTCAGGCACCAGATAGAGGTCATATGAAGGTCGATTATCAACCAGCAACTCACCATTATGATCAGTGATAAGTCCCCTGAAAGGAGGAATCCTTTGCAGGTGTATTCGATTATTCTCGGATTGTGTCCGGTAAACAGGACCTTTTATAATCTGCAGGAACCAGAGTCGCAGTACGAGGGCGGACAGAACTATAATGACAAAAAGTGTTACCAGTCTGAGCCTTTTACTCAGAATTTCAACTGTAACGGGATTAAAACCGGATGTCCTCAACTTATTCTCCCCCCTGTCAGATTTCGAATTCTTTTTCAGCCCGTGAAAAACTTTTATGAAGATTGTCCAGAAGGCTTAAAAGAAAAGGAGCGACAAAAACAGTGCACAGGGCCGATAAAATAAAAATTATGAATTCATTATATGAAAATACGGCTTCAAAAGAAAATAATTTCAAGAGAACCAATGTTATAAAATTTTTAATTAATACCGCTATGAAGGTAACAAAGATACGGCCTTCGGCAGAAAGCAGATCCAGCGGATAGGAAAGGAGCTTTATTGATATAAAAATCATAATATAGATAAAGGCAAAAAATCCAAGCGGCCCGCCCGATAGTATGTCTATAAGGAGTCCCTGAAAAAAAGCGAATATCCCTGCGCCTGTCTCATTTTGAATCGACAAAAAATAGACAGTTATTATAACAACCAGGTCAACATCTATTTTCCTTATAATGAGAGGGCCTAAAAGATTTCCCTTTATAAGGATAAAAATAATAGAGATTCCCCATGCCGCAAAAGGTATAATCAATTTTTTTCTATCAGGGGATAGGATAACGGATCCTCCTTTAATATAACCAGCACTTCTTCCAGTTTTGAAAAGTCAACAGAAGGTCTTACTTTTACATTTTTGAACAACTCTCCGGGCGGGTCTTCCACTTCAATAACTTCTCCTACCGGAATGCCCTTGGGGAAAACACGGTCTAGCCCGGATGTTACGATGATGTCGCCCAACCGGACATCGCTCGTCTTTAAAACATATTCCATTGTGCATACCTTGAACGATAATCCCTTTATAATACCATTATCACGCGACCTCTGGACAATGCTGTCAATCCCGCTGTTCTGATCTATTAACAGCAATACTTTGGAATAATTATATGACAAAGAAACGATTTGTCCCACAACCCCGCTGGCGTTTACAACAGGCATATTAATTTTCATCCCGCTATTTTCACCCTTATCAATGATGACGGAACGGAAATATCCTGTAGGATCGCGTCCGATAACCTGGGCCGCGAGCACGTTCTGCTCTGTCTTATCCTTAAACTGTAATAATTGCTGAAGACGCTGATGGGTGGCAAGCAGTTCCCTGTAGCGGGAATTTTCCATTGACAGTTGATTCATCTCTTTTTTTAGCCTGTTGTCTTCTTCGCGTATGTTTACCAAACCAAAGTATTTGAACCATATGCTCTCTGTGATATCAATGGTATTTTTCACTATTTTTTGAAAAGGGGCAATGATTTCCACCACGTTTCTGGTAAAAGGGTTCCACGATTTTCTCACTTCCGAGGTGGAGAACAAAGTCAGAGCGACAAAAATAAAAATTAACCATAACCAATATTTTTTAATCCGATTACTTGAAAACAATTATAATAACCCTAGCGTTATTTTATCATTACTTCTCTCAAAACGGACATGTTATCCAACGCCCTGCCTGAACCAAGCACTACAGTCGACAGAGGATCCTCCGCCATGGTTATTGGAAGCTTTGTTTCTTCTCTTAAAAGGATGTCAAGATTCTTTAACATGGCGCCTCCGCCTGTTAATACGATACCCCTGTCTACTATATCGGCAGCCAGTTCAGGAGGAGTCTGCTCAAGGGCTATACGCACTGTCTCCACAATAGTCTCAACCTGTTCTGAAATGGACTTTCTTACCTCATCAGAATCTATTGTGAGGATTTTAGGAATTCCGGTCACAAGGTCACGGCCTTTAACTTCTATTGTCTCAACATGGTCGCTGGGATAGGCATTGCCTATTGTTGTCTTTATTATTTCAGCAGTGGAAAGCCCGATCAGCAGGTTGTATTTTCTCTTTATATGCTGGAGTATGGCCTCATCCATTTTGTCCCCGCCTACCCTTACCGATTTGCTGTATACTATTCCTGCAAGGGATATGACCGCCACTTCCGTGGTGCCTCCGCCTATATCCACCACCATATTACTGGTGGGTTCTGTAATGGGCAGCCCTGCCCCGATAGCCGCGGCCATAGGCTCTTCTATGAGAAAGACCTCTCTTGCGCCGGCAGACTCTGCGGATTCACGAACTGCCCTTTTCTCAACCTGAGTAATCCCTGAAGGAACACAGATAATTATTCTTGGCCTGACAAGTGTGGTTCTGTTATGTATTTTCCTTATAAAGTGCCTCAACATGGCTTCAGTAATTTCAAAATCAGCGATTACACCATCCTTCATAGGGCGGATAGCAACAATATTGCCGGGAGTTCGTCCCAGCATCATCTTCGCTTCTTTGCCCACTGCAAGCACCTTGTTTACACCTTTTGAATCTTTTCTTACGGCCACGACAGACGGCTCGCTTAACACAATGCCCTTCCCTTTAACATAGACCAGTGTATTTGCAGTGCCAAGATCAATAGCCAGATCATTTGAAAACAACCCTAATATGGGGTCAAGCAACATAATTCGCTCCTTTCATATATTCATCGTATATACAATTACTTATAATATTCCAAATATTCAATCTTTTTTTTATTTTGTTTTATGAACTTGACAAAAAATCCTTATTACGTTTAAATAGCCATTTAACTTAACTTAACAACAGACAACGAAAAGAAGGCATATTAAAAATGAAAAGAACATATCAACCCAGTAATATCAAAAGAGCCCGAACACACGGTTTCAGAATTAGAATGCGTTCCACCGGTGGCATTAAGGTTTTAAAAAGAAGAAGAGCCAAGGGGCGAAAACGGTTATCAGTATAATATCTTTATATGAATTTGTATTCACTCCCTAAACAGCGAAGACTATTGAACCGGAAGGATTTTGTCAATCTAAATCGATTAGGGAAAAGATGTCATACTGAACATTTTATACTTATATATAAAAAAACCGAGTCAGAAACTACACGGCTGGGGATAACCGTGGGCAGGAAGATCGGGAATGCGGTCAGGAGAAACAGGATCAAAAGGCTGTTAAGGGAATATTTTAGGCTGAATAAAAAATATTTCCCAATGGGTCGCGACATTGTTATTGTGGCTAAAAAAGACCCCGGCAACCTTAATTACACGAGGATAAAAGAGGAACTAAGTGAAATTATCCTGGATTAAAAGGTTTATACATAATTTAAGATTTATACCAATCGGTCTTATTTTTATTTATAGAAAATTTATTTCTCCTCTTCTTCCCCGGTCATGCCGGTTTTATCCGTCATGCTCTATGTATGCCTCCCTGGCTTTTAAAAAGTACGGGATTATTAAGGGGTGCTATCTGTCATTGATAAGGATATTTAAATGTCATCCCTTTCATCCCGGAGGTTATGACCCCCTTAATTAATTTTTTTATTCACAACCTTAATCTATCTGGTTATTTAAATGGAAAAAAGGACAATTCTGGCATTTTTTTTGATTTTCCTGGTATTAATAGGATGGTCATTTCTGTTTACTCCCAAAACAGTGCCGCCTTCAAATGATAAAGAAATGCCTAAAGAGAAGGAAGTTATAACAGCGGCCCCACCTCAGAAGGAACTGGTCTCTGAAGTTCCCTCCCTGCCTGACATCAATGCCGACAGGTCTGATACCGCGTCTCCGCAAATAAAAATAGAGGAAACGGTGGTCGAAACGCCTTTTTACAGGATCGTATTTACTAATGAAGGCCCCGCTATAACGAGCTTTAAACTATTGAAATACCGGGAAACCATTGTTCCTGATTCCCCTCCTGTCGAATTGGTCAATTTCAGGGAACTCAGCAGTGATTTCATTCTGTTTCATCTGAACAACCAGAGATCGCCTGAAAATAAGAAAATTATATACAGAGCCAGTGAGGATATCGTTCATCTTACACCTGGTTCTTCTTATAAGGACCTGACATTTTCCTGTTCTGATGAAAACGGCTTCTCTATTGATCAGACCTTCCGGTTCTATGCGGACAGGTATGATATTGATCTTATTATTACGGCTGAAAACAAGTCGGAATACCCCGGAGCAATGACCATCGAAGCAAGACTGCAGGGCATGCCTCCTGATTCGAAAAAAAGTTATTACTCATTTGTCGGGACAGCCCTCCTTCTTGATAATGAGCTTAAAGAGATTAAGCCAAAAGACATGAAAGATGAAAAGACTCATGCGGGAAAAATAGAGTGGATCGCTTATGAGAATGAGTATTTTATTTCTGCTGTTGTTCCGAAGAATCAGGAACCGGGTTATTTTAAAGGCCGCCTCCTTCCAACGGGGATTGTTAAAGCGGGTTATGTTACACCTGTATTCAACCTTAACCCTCTTGAACAGATTTCCACTGAGTTTACCCTTTTTATCGGGCCAAGGGATATAGATATTTTATCAAAGGCCGGCAATAGACTTGAAAAGGCGGTAGATTTCGGATTTTTTGATATTATAGCGAAACCACTCCATTTCGTACTCCGGTTCTTTAATCAATATGTCCATAATTATGGCATCGCAATCATTATACTTACCATTATAATCAAGATTATATTCTGGCCTCTTACACAGAAAAGTCATAAATCGATGAAGGAGATGCAGAAGATACAA
>CAZJOB010000047.1:0-14716 GCA_964547435.1 uncultured Desulfatiglans sp.
GTTTATTCCACAAACTGTAAAAATCAATGAATAATTAATCATTATAGATTTTTGCGATTAATATCATTTTATGTTTGGAAAAGAATGGTTTTAATAATAAATTGAAAACGGAGAATAGTATGACAAAAAAACAAATACCAATACAGGAAGGACTGTTTGAGGAGGCGGCTTCCGGTGATAAAAGGCCGTTTCTGATCGGCAACAAGTGCAAAGAATGCGGGCTTACCGCCTTTCCCAAGACCCCTGTGTGCCCCAGGTGCATGAAGCAGGGCACCATGGAGGAAGAAAGATTCGAGGGCAAGGGCACTCTGGACAGCTTCAGCATTGTGCAGGCAGCCCTGCCTGGTTTTAAGGCCCCTTCTATTCAGGCCTATATTAATATTGAGAACGGTCCGAAGATCTGGTCCCTCATAACCGGCTGTGAACCCACCGAGGATGCCCTTCACCTGGGCATGGATATGGAGATGGTGATAGCAAAGGTAAGGGAAGATGAGGAAGGAAATGAAATTATGAGTTATCAGTTTAAACCTGCCGGTAAATAGAAGGAAGGAGGAAAGTCGTGAGAGACGTATCAATTATAGGGGTCGGAATGACCCGTTTCGGAAAATTTGAGGATCGTGATATGAAGGATCTGGGCCGTGAGGCGGTGTGGAAGGCCCTGGATGACTGCAATGTGTCACTGAAGGATATAGAAATAGCATATGTGGCCAATGCCGTGGGCCAGCAGCTCACTGAGCTGAAGGGGACTATAGGTCAGCATGTTCTGACATCTGCGGGCCTTTTCGGAGTGCCGATAATAAATGTGGAAAACGCCTGCACCGGAGGATCGACAGCCTTAAGGGGCGCCTACATGGAGGTAGCATCCGGCAGCAGCGATGTGGCTCTGGCAGTAGGGGTCGAGAAGCTGTTCTGCGGCGATTCGGCCAAATCGGCCCAGACAATGGCCGCCGGAACCGTGTATGCCAAGTTCGGCTTTATGTTTGTGGCGCTTTACGCGCTTCAGCTCAAAAAATGGATGGCCGAGTCCGGTGCTACCAAACTGCATTTTGCAAAGGTCGCGGCAAAGAACAAATACAACGGATCTCTTAATCCTTTTGCGCAGTTCCAGAAGGCCATGACAGTGGAGCAAATACTGGAGTCCCGTGTGGTCGCTGAGCCTCTGACGCAGTTCATGTGTTCGACAATGGCAGACGGCGCCGCAGCAGCGATCGTGTGCAGCAGTGATATCGCCAAAAAATTTACTTCAAAACAGCCGATTCATATAGCCTCCTGTGAACTCGTTTCAGGGACATACAACATCCCCGGCGAACCGCATGAAGAGATAACCACCAGGGCTGCCATGAAGGCATATGCAAAGGCTGGCATCGGGCCTGAGGATGTTAATGTTGTTGAGGTCCATGACGCCATGTCCCCGGCTGAACTCAGGCTCTATGAGGAACTCCACCTCTGCAAGCCGGGAGAAGCGGGAATGATGATTGATGAAGGCCATACCGCGCTCACCGGCAGGATACCGGTAAATCCCAGCGGCGGTCTGGCAGCCAAGGGGCATCCCATATCGGCCACGGGGCTTGCACAGGTGTATGAGATTGTGACTCAGTTAAGGGGAGATGCTGGGCCGAGACAGGTAACGAATAATCCAAAAGTCGGGCTGGTAGAGAACGCGGGCGGATGGACAATGGATGATAATGCGGCATGCGCGGTGACGATATTAAAAAAATAGGTTCAAGGTTCAGGGTTTAAGGTATAAGGGTTGCTTCTGGATGGTTTTATCATAGATCGGCGGTTTGTCTTAAGTTATTAAATAAGCGTTACACGATCTGGCCTATTGTACAGGGTGTAAGGCATAAGGGCGTTTGTCTTTCCTTAGACCGTAAACCTTAAACCGTATACCGTAAACCAGTTGGCATATTTAAGTTGTTTCATATTTGTATAAAGAAGGGAGTTAAAACATTATGGATATTAAAAAGGTAGGCATTGTCGGTTGCGGTATCATGGGATCGGGTATAGCACAGGTATGTTCCCAGGCAGGGTATGATGTAGTGGTCATGGACGCCACTCAGGAATACCTGGACAAGGGAATGGCTGCGATGGACAAGTTTATGGCAAAATCCGTTGAAAAAGGGAAAATGACCGCCGAGGTAAAGAAGGCTATCCAGTCAAGGATAAAAGGAACGCTGACCCTTGAAGATTTTTCAGACTGTGATTATGTAGTGGAGGCGGTGGTTGAAGATGTAAAGGCCAAACAGGATGTGTTTCGCGAACTGGACAAGGTCTGCCCCAAGCATGCCATTCTGGCGTCAAACACATCGACCATAAGCGTAATAAACATAGCAGCGGCAACCAACAGGCCTGATAAGGTTATAGGCACGCATTTCTCCAACCCTGTGCCGATCATGAAGGTGGTTGAGGTTATAAACACCATCGCGACCAGCGATGAAACAACGGCCGCAACGCGCGCCTTTCTTGATTCATTAGAAAAGACGATGGTTGTCTCAAAGGATGTCCCCGGATTTCTCTCCAACAGGATTTTAACTCCTTTTCTGCTCAACGCCATAAGAATGGTCGAGGCTGGAGTCGGAACGAAGGAGGATATTGACACCCTTATTACTCAGGGCCTGCGTCATCCCATGGGTCCTCTGACGCTTCTGGATCTTATAGGCATCGACACTGTCTACCGGGGCGCTTCGGCTATATATGAGGAGACAAAAGATCCCCAGTATTTTCCGCCTCCCCTGATGAAACAGATGGTTGTAGCGGGCTGGCACGGCAGAAAGACAGGAAAGGGGTTTTACGAGTATAAATAATGGCGCAGGGCTCAGGGCGCAGGGCGCAGGGGGTTAGGCTTCAGGCGCGGGGCGCAAGGCACAAGGCTCAATGCGTGAATGAAAGGAGAAAAAATGGAACAATCCGAAGTCATTGCCAAACTTCAGGCAAAGGTAGCGGAACTGGAAAAGAAACTTGGGGTGCTGGAAGATATTGAGGCGATCAAAAAGCTTCAAAGGGCCTATGGATATTTTCTGGATAAATGTATGTGGGATGAACTCGTTGACTGTTTCTCTGAGGATGGCTCCCTTGAGCTGGCGCAGAGGGGGGTTTATATCGGCAAGAAAAACATAAGGAACCTTATGGATCTTATGCCTGATGCGCAGAACGGCATCAAATACGGGCTTCTTATGAACCACATGAATCTACAGGGCATAGTAAATGTAAACCCTGATGGCAGGACAGCCAGCGGAAGATGGCGGATGTTTGGACAGGTGGGCAAGCTGGGTGAAAAGGCATTCTGGGCGAAAGGCACCTATGAGAATACATATGTCAAGGAAGATGGCATCTGGAAGGCCAAATCCATGCACGTATACACAACATTCATGACCCCCTTTGATAAGGGATGGGCAGTGCCATATGAAAATTTTATACCCAGGCCGGATGAAAATTGTCCTCCGGATCAGCCTCCCACAGAGGTGTATGGCGATTATCCCGACGTATATATACCGCCGTTTCACTATGTCCACCCTGTTACAGGCAAACCGATAGATAACAGGATCAAGGAGCCGAAAATTTAGTATTGTTGAACAAACTTTTATTAACACAGAGGTTTAATGAAAATGAAAGAACAGGAAAAACGGGCCGAAAATATCTTTGAAATCAAAGAGACCGAGAACTCAAAGACAGACAAAGAGGATGTCTACAGCACCAAAGAGATAAAGATCGAGGAAATGGCAATCGACGGCATCTGCGGGGTGTATTAACAATTTTTTTATTCGGTGGGGTGTAAAACCCCACCCTACTTGTTGTAATGCCTTTGTAGGGTGATATTTTATATGCCACCTTCTTAAGATAATGAATATGCCGATAAAATACAAACTCGCAGTGGGATCTCAGGTCAGGGAAGAGGACTTTGGCCTTCTTTTCTACCGAATGAACGGCCCGAGACTCTATTTCATCTCTTCGGGAGAGCTTCTTTCCCCGGAATTTTTTGAGGGGGAGATGACCCTTGAGGAGTGGCTGAATGAAAGGCATGAAGACGGCCTTTATGAATCCGGATTATCCGGTCTTAAAAATATTCTTGGCCAGTTGTGTGAAAAAGGGGTGATCATTGAGCGTTGAAATGGCAAAAAAAGGTCTGAGGGCTCCGGTAAATGTCACGTGGGAGATTACTCTTAAATGCAACCTGCACTGTGTGCATTGTCTGTCCGGTGCTGGCCATGAAGCAAAGGACGAACTGAACACTGCCGAGTGCAGAAAACTCATAGATGATCTAACCGCCCTGAGAGTGTTTCAGGTTAATATCGGCGGTGGAGAACCCTTTATAAGGGAGGATTTTCCTGACCTGCTTGATTACTGCCATAAAAAAGGGCTGGTCACCTGCGTGAGCACGAACGGCACTGTCATCGACAGTGATATTTCCAGACGGCTTTCATCCATGGATCTGCTGTATCTTCAGGTGAGCCTTGACGGTGTTGATGAGGAGACAAATGACAGGATACGCGGCGAAGGAACCTACAGAAAGATCCTTAACGCGCTGGATTCACTTGCCTCCCACAAAGTCCGGTTCAGCATCAACACGGTGCTTACCCGAACAAACTATGATCAGCTTGAAGACCTGAGGGCCCTTGCAGGGCAGTATGGCGCTGAGCTTCGCGTTTCACGTTTCAGACCCTCGGGAAGGGGAAAGTCAAGCAAATCAGATCTGGGTCCTGCACCGGAGCAGCTTGAAGGTTTTGCCGAGTGGCTTGAAGGGCATGATCTTGTGCGAACCGGAGATTCATTCTTTTGCCTTACTTCGGATCACAGAAGGGACAAGGGCCTTGATATGTGCGGCGCCGCAAAAATGACCTGCTGCGTGTCCCCTGACGGCAAGGTTTATCCGTGCGCTTTTCTTCAGGAGCCCCCTTTTTTATCAGGAAATGTACGCAAGGATTCAATTAAGGATATCTGGGATAACTCGCATGTATTCAGACAGTTCAGAAATATTGATGTCAAATCATGTGTCAACTGCTATCGTTTTGATGTATGCAGGGGAGGTTGTCCGGCAATGGCCTATCATACCTATCACGATATTAATATGCCGGACCCGGAATGTCTTGTTAACCTGAAGATCGGCGTCAGAAGCGCCGCGTAAATCAGGTATAATATGTATGACTTACTCTTCAAACCCATAACACTGGGTAAGATAACCATTTCAAACCGCGCCTGTTTTCTGGCGCACAGGACCAACTTTTCAAAACGTGGAGAACTTACCGACAGACATATTGCCTATTACACAAGAAGGGCCATGGGGGGTTGCGGCCTTATTATTCTGGGGGAACTGTGCATACACCCGGATAACAGGCCATGGGAATCACTGGTCAATTTTTATGACTCATCAGCGGTAAAGGCATTTAAAAGGCTTACAGACTCTGTTCACGCTCAGGGCGCATTCATATTCGCCCAGCTCAATCATCACGGTTTTCAGAGCAGCGGCGCTGTAACAAGAAAAGAGGTATGGGGACCCTCCGCTCAATCCGATATAAGCTTTGGGGAGGTTTCAAAACCCATGGAACCGGAGGATATGCAGTCGGTGATTGATGCCTTTTCGGGAGCGGCGGCAATAGCGCGGAATGCCGGATTTGACGGCATCGAAATAGACATGGGGGCCGAATCCCTTCTGCGCCAGTTCCTGTCGCCCCTTTCAAACCGGCGCGAGGATGAATATGGCGGCAGCATTGAAAACAGGATGAGGTTTCCCCTTGAGGTGCTTGAAAAGGTCAGGGAATCGGCTGGAAAAGATTTCACAGTCGGTGTAAGGCTCTGCGTTGATGAAAAATTCTGGGGGGCTATTACGCCGGATGATTCAAAACAGTTTGCCTGCGTCTTTGACGAAAAAGGTCTGGCGGATTTTATAAACGCAACCGTGGGCACATACTATAACCTTCATCTCTTTATGGCCTCCATGCATACTCCCTTTGGTTTCAGTATCGAGGCAGCGGAACATCTCAAACAGGCGGTCTCTATCCCTGTTATAGCAAGCCATCAGATAAGCTCTCCCGGAATGGCTGATGAGATTCTTAAAAAGGGTCAGGCGGACGCTGTCGGATTTATTCGAAACCTGGTATGTGATCCTGATATGGTCAAAAAGGCAAAGGAAGGCAGGCCGAAGGACATTCGCTATTGCGTGAGAGACAATAAGGGATGCATTGGCAGGGTGAATAATAAAAAGGCAATAGGGTGCATACAGAATCCTGAAGTTGGCTATGAATTTTTAACATTAAGCGGTAAGAATAATAAGGCGCTTAAAAGAAAAAAGGTGATAGTAATCGGCGCCGGGCCTGCCGGCCTGGAAGCCGCCCGAACAGCGGGTGAAAGAGGGCATGATGTAAAGATCTTTGAATCCGCCCCTGTTGCAGGCGGGCAGATCAACCTGATTACAAAGAGGCCGAAAAGGCAGGGAATGGGGGCCATTATTACATACCTTTCACGAATGCTTGAAAAAATGGATATTTTTGTGACATTGAATTCCCCTGCAACCGCTGAGATGGTCCTCAATGAAAACCCAGACGCCGTGATCGTGGCCACCGGGTCGGTTCCTAAAAACATGCCTGTGCCAGGTACGTATGGGCCTCCTTCGGTACTTAATGTATGGGAGGTGCTTCAGGGTAAATACTCCCTGGGCGACAATATCCTCTTTATGGATGAAAACGGCGGGCACCACGCCGCGGCCACGGTTGAATATCTTGCTGATCAGGGAAAAAAGGTCAGCATGGTCACCAGTGAACTCTTTATCGGCATTGACCTCTCCGCCCTTGGGGATCTATCCCTGACCAGGCAGAGGCTCCTTAATAAGGGTGTCACCTTTACTTCAGATCTCAGGATCGAGGAAATAGACGACATGAAGGTGAAATGCCGTGATGTATATACCAACAGACCGGTTCTTCTTGAGGGGTATGACACGATTGTCCTTGATATGGGAAATGTCGCTGAAGACAGGCTATACCGGGATCTGAAGGGAAGGGTAGGGGAACTCTTTCGCGTGGGAGATTGTGTGGCGCCCAGGGGCATTGACATGGCGTTTCTCGAAGGAAGAAGGGCGGGGGAGAAGATATGAATGAATTCCAGTACCTGTTCAGCCCCTTAAAAATCGGAAATATCGTTGTGCCCAACCGCATTCACTTTGCGGCCCACATGACCAATTTTGGTGAAGGCCAGCGGATAAGCGACCGCCATGTCTTTTACTACAGGGAGCGGGCAAAGGGCGGATGCGGTCTTATAACAACAGAGGAACTGACTGTACATCCATCCGATCATGCCTATGACAGGCTCGTTGACGCCTTTGAGCCGGGAGTGGTTAAGGGGTATAGAAGGCTTACACATGCGGTTCATGAATTCGATACAAAGATATTTGCACAGCTCAACCACAATGGAATGCAGGCGGACGGCACTATATCGAGGCTTCCGGTGTGGGGCCCTTCACCGGGTTCCGACCCGCTTTTTCGTGAAATATGCAAGGAGATGGAACCCGAAGACATTAAGGAGTGCTGTGATTATTTTGCCAGAAGCGCTGAATACGCCCGCGAAGGCGGTTTTGACGGCATCGAACTTCAGGCAGGTCACAGTTCCCTGATACGGCAGTTTATGTCGCCTGCCACCAATCACAGGAAGGATGAATATGGAGGCAGCCTTGAAAACAGGCTTCGTTTCTGTATTGAGGTGATTGAATCGGTAAGAGGCGCAACAGGCGATGATTTTGCCCTGGGCATTCGGCTCAATGCCGATGAAATGCACCCCAGGGGCGGGATCACGCTTGAAGAGGCAAAAAAAATAGCAATCTATCTTGAGCAAAACAGCAGCCTGGATTTCATGGACCTGAGCCTGGGCACCTTTTATAACCTTTTTCTTGTGGAAGGCTCCATGCATACGCCTCTTGCCTACACAGTGCCGCTTTCTTCAGGCATTAGTTCGGTTGTTAATCTGCCTGTATTCTGCACCAACCGCATCAATGACCCGCACCTGGCGGAAAAGATACTGCAGGATGGACAGGCGGATATGATAGGCATGGTAAGGGCACTGATATGCGACCCGGAACTGCCCAACAAGGCGCGTGAAGGAAGAACCGAAGACATACGTCACTGCATAGCCTGCAACCAGGGATGCATTGGCCGCATGGGACTGGGATATTCCCTTGGCTGTGTGCAGAACCCGGCAGTGGGCGATGAAGAAAGATGGGGAACAGGAACACTCAGGTCCTGTGATACACAGAAAATAGTGATCATCGTTGGCGCGGGCCCTGCAGGGCTTGAGGCGGCGCGAACAGCAGCGTTGAGAAAACACAGGGTGATTCTTCTGGAAAAAGAGAGCGAGGTCGGCGGGCAGAACATCATAGCCGGAAAGGCCGCGGGCAGGCAGGAGATTACAGGCGTAACAAGGTGGCTCTTAGGCCAGATAAACAAGCTGGATATTGATCTTAGAACCGGTGTTGATGCAAGTGCAGACATGATAATTGCGGAAAGACCGGATGCTGTGGTTATTGCCACCGGTTCTGTTCCAAAGCTTAAGCCCTTTCCCGGTGAATATTCATCTCCGCAGGTCGTGAGCACGGTGCAGGTGTTGACCGGTGAGGTGGAAGCGGGGAACAGGGTGCTTCTTGTGGATAATGACGGCCATCACCAGGCAACAGGCACTGCCGAATTCCTTACGGACAGGGGAAAGAGTCTGCACATAATAACATCATCCCTGTTTGCCGGAGGTAATCTCGGTCCGCTTCAGGACCTGTTTTTGACGAGAAAGAGACTCGCGGAAAAAAATGTCACCTTTACGCCTGACATAGCTGTAATGGAGATACAGGGGAATGTGGTAAAGGGCCTTAATGTCTATTCAAATGAACTTATAGACTTTGAGGGATATGATACTATTGTACTGGCATGCGGAAATGTATCCGATGACAGGTTATATTTTGAGCTCAAGGGAAAGGTAAAGGAGCTGTATCGCGCGGGCGACTGCGTGGCCCCAAGAAAGACCGACATGGCCATACTGGAAGGCCACAGGGTGGGAAGGTGGCTGTGAAAGAGAAAAGAAACATATGGGTCATGGTTGATCATGACCGGTCATCCATAGATGAATCCGCGTTTGGCCTGATTCATGAGGCAAGGCGCATCCTAAGCGACATAGGGGGCCGGGGATTAATCACCGCTGTCCTTATGGGCACGATAGAAGATGACGCCATGACCTCTCTGAAACAGGGCGGAGCAGACAGGATTATTCATATAAGGCATGATTCTCTGAACAGGTATCAGGGGGAGATGTTCTCTAAGATATTTTATGAGATCGCGGAAAAGGAAAACATCTTCTGCATTCTGTTTGCCTATAACGACAGATCCATGGATTTTTCAGCCAGGCTTGCCGCCATGCTGAACAGCGCCCTGATTACCAGGGCTATGGATCTCAGGTTTGATGAAGAAAATAAAGGCATTGCTATGCGGCCGGTATCAAATGGTTATCTCTTTGAAATGGTGACTTTTAGTCCTGACCCCGCGCCTGTCATAACCTTTATTCCTTCTGTTCTAAGCGACGTAAACAATATAAGGCATGATCATGACACACCGGTTGATGTTATAGTCCCTGAAATCGATATGAAAGACCTGAACACGAAGGTGGTAAACATCATTGAGGCCGCGCCTGAGGATCTGAATGTTGAAGAGGCGGATATCATTGTCTCAGCGGGAAGGGGAGCGGGAAAGGGCGATGATTTTGATAAAATACATGAACTGGCAGAGAATATTGGCGGTTCTGTGGGAGGCACAAGGCCGGTGATCGATCTTCAGCTTCTGCCCTTTGAGCGGCAGATAGGCCAGACAGGCAAGACAGTCAGCCCGGCCCTGATTATCAATTGCGGAATATCAGGGGCGAACGAATACAGCGCGGGCATGGAAAAATCAAAAAAGGTGATCTCAATAAACAAAGATCCGAGCGCGAGAATATTCAGGTTTTCTGATCTTGGAGTTGTGGGAGACCTGCATAAAATAATACCGCTGGTTGTTGAGAAGATAAGGGACATGAAAAAAGGTGATATTTGATTGGGCGTTTATAAGTATATAAAGTTGTAACATTATTCAGGTCGGGTGTAAAACCCAGTGCTATTGAGTTGTTAGAGATATGAAACTCACATCTGTCACCCCGGCGGAAGCCGGGGTCCAGAAAGCTTTAAAAAACTGGATTCCGGCTTTCGCCGGAATGACATTTAGACCATAACATTCAACCAGCGTTCTAAGTCAACAGCATTGGGTGTAAAACCCGACACTACACAGGGTGGCATTTTATATGCCACTGGTAAATAGCATGGAGTGAATCCTGAACTATAGTGAATGTCAAAGATAAATCGTCATGCCCGCGTAGGCGGGCATCCATAATATTATTGTTCTTTGTGTGGATTCCCACCTACGCGGGAATGACAGACAAAAAACCAAACCTTATAGGAGTGCAATAATTATTTTTGTTTACCGCTATAATATCGGAAACTAAACGAAGATTTGTTATATAAAAAGAAATGAAGAAAATTTGTTTAAAAAAATTCTGTATGCAGATTTTCCTTATATGCCTTTGCCCTTGTATGCTCTTGGCCTATACAGGTGAAGAGTGTATCAAATGCCATGATAAGGGAAGCAGTATCAAGTCTCCCAAAATATCGGTTGCGGATTTTTACAATTCCGTGCATGGACAAGAGGTTTCATGCGTTTTTTGTCACTCCGCTGTTGTGGATGCGAACCATATGCGCGGGAATAATATTGCGCCTGTTGATTGTGGCATCTGTCACGGCCAGGAGAATCTTCACGGCCTCGGGGCGCCTGAAGGCAACCGGCCTGAGTGCCACTCCTGCCATACAAAACACGCGATACTACCCGCATCAGACAAAGGCTCATCTGTTCACGAGACACAGCTTGAAAAAACCTGCGGGGCCTGTCACAGTGAAGAGTGGGGTAATAAGGGATATTTGAGATGGTTTACATCAACCGCGATAAGGTCCCATAAAAAACAGGACTTCAGCGGGGACTTCAGTGAAAAGAACTGCATCGGATGTCATCAGGGTATGGCGGTCCATGGCGATCCTCTAACAGTAAACAATGATAAATGCCGGCAATGTCATATGAATAATGGGGGAAACGCCCTTATGGGTTCATTCCATTCGAAAAAAAGACCAGGCGCTTTCGTTCCTGTCATCTCCATATTAAGCCAGGTTATGCTTCTTATTGTTCTTATTCTCATAATACGCCTGTTCATTATCAGGTTCTTTTGCAGATACAAAAAAGGGGAGGAATGATCTCTTGTTTATGTCACCTGATATATTTCTCATAAGCATTGCCTTTTTTATCTTTGCCTTCGGGTTCTCCCGAAGATTAAGAGGAGTAAGAAACGGCAGGCCCGAAGAGTGCCGGGGTGAGTGGGCTTATCTTCTCGAATACCTGACAGGACATAAAAAGATATTGAGGAATCCTCTTACAGGCACTCTTCACGTAATAGTATTCTGGGGATTTCTGCTTCCCATTGTTGTGGTGATACTGGCGCAGATGTGGTTTACTCTTCCCGCTTTTCTTTCATTGGCCTTGTCCCTTGCACTTGATGTCATGGGGGTACTGTTCCTGGCAGCGGTTTTGATATTCCTTGTGAGGCGAGTATTATCGAATGACGCGCTTGGGCCGGAAACGAGTATCCTGCCTGTTCTTATACTCCTGATTATTCTCATAACAGGTTTTCTGGCAGAGGGCTTCAGGCTGAGCATAACCGGAACCGATCGAATCTGGGCCGCACCTGTCGGATGGGTCTTATCCGGATTTCTTCCCGCGTCGCCAGTGCTTATGCAGCTCATGATAAGGATTCATTTTTTATCAATGCTTCTATTGATTGCAGTCATTCCGTTCACATTCTTCCGGCATCTAGTCACGGCGCCGTTGAATATCTTTTACAGGAGAAAATCTCCTTTCGGTGAGTTGAGGAGAATGCGGGACCCGAACGGTCCGCCCGGAGTGAATCATGTCAATGATTTTACATGGAAACAACTTCTGGAAGCCGAGGTGTGCGTCTCATGCGGACGCTGTGAAGAGAACTGCCCCGCGTTTGTGTCAGGAAAACCCCTTTCTCCAAGAAAGGTGGTGAGTCAGATTCGGGAACTGGTTCATGACTCCAGTGAGAAAACCAGGCTTGATAACGTCATAACAGCGGATGAGATATGGTCATGCACCGCCTGCATGGCGTGTGTAGAAGTATGCCCGGTGTTTACAGCTCCCCTTGACAAGATAATCGAGATAAGAAGAGATCTTGTTATGAGAAAAGGGAAACTGCCTACCAAGGCCGCTGTCATATTAAGGAACCTTGAAATATATAGTGATGTGTATGGCAAGGGGCCTTCACTCAGGGAAGACTGGACACTCAGCCAAAGGGTAAGGGTTGTAAGGCATGATGACAGGGATGTGACTGTACTTCTCTGGACCGGATGCTCGGGCGCGTTTCATCCACGTTCTCAGGATACCGCAAGGGCCCTGGTCAGCATAATGAAAAAGGCTGGAATCAATTTCATGACACTTGGTCGAAATGAGCTGTGCTGCGGAGATCCGGCACGAAGACTCGGAGAAGAGTCGCTCTTTCTGGAGCTTGCTCAAAAGAATCTGATGACATTCAAAAGGCATAATGTAAAGAAGATTATCACGCTGTGTCCTCATTGTTACAACACGCTAAAGAATGAATATTCAAAGATCGATAAAAGTATCAGCCACGAATTTGAGGTAATGCACGCGTCCGAATATGTAATGGAACTCATCAGAAAGAGATTGATTGTTCCGGAATATTCGTTGAATAAAAGGATTACGCTGCATGATCCCTGCTACCTTGGAAGGGCAAATAACATCTATGAACCTCTAAGAGATATAATACACAGCATACCTGATGCCAGACTGACCGAACTTGACAGGTCCAGGGAGAATGGTTTCTGCTGCGGCGCAGGTGGCGGAGGAATGTGGTTTCATGAAAACATCGGAAAGAGGATCAATAATATAAGGGCGGAAGAGATTGCTGAAAAAGGGGTCGATGTTGTTTGCACCGCATGCCCCTATTGCCATACCATGCTCAGTGATGGTATTGGCGCGCTGGAGCTCGATAATCCGCCGGAGGTTTTTGATATAATTGAGTTAGTGGAGGCGGGGTTGAAATAGGGATACGGTTTAAGGTATACGGTGTATGGTGTACGGTATAAGATTTATGGTTTAAGGTCAAAACCGGTAGAAGGGTGGCATTTTATATGCCACTATAACAGATTTTGGGGGATACTTTAAATGCCATCGGAAACCGGTCGGGAAAAAGCCGACCCCGCGAAGAAAGATTGTTTATGAAAATTGTTGTTTGCGTCAAACAGGTGGAATTTACCTATGCCAGGACAGGTATGGATCCCGGTCGAAATTTTATTGCGCCTGAAGACAATATCTTTCGAATAAATCCCTGTGATGAATCGGCCCTTGATATGGCCCTGAATCTGAAGGACAGGGATGAATCAGTCGAGGTAATAATACTGACTCTCGGGCCGGTAATTGCCGAAAGGGAGCTTAGAAGGTGCCTGGCCATCGGGGCTGATGGAATATCCAGGATTGATGATGAGTCAGAACATGATTCCTGGTCAAAATCAGCCCTGCTTGCCAGAGGCATAGAAAAATTAAAGGCCGATCTGGTACTTTGCGGCAGGGAGTCTGTGGACAGTCAGAATGGCCAGACCGGCGCCTTTATCGCACATCATCTTCATCTGCCCTTTGTCTCTTTAGTCACACAGATTTTATCCTGTGACAAGGGGATGGCAATGGTCATCAGAAATGCCGGCAGGGGAATCAGAGAGGAGATAGAGTGTTCTCTGCCCGCTGTCCTGAGCATATCTCAAACAGGTGTTGCGCCGCGTCTGTCAACATACGAACAGAGGCAAAAGGCTATGAAAACACCATTTAAGATACTTGATATACAACGAGAAGATATAAAAAGAAAACTGTTCCATGAGGGGCTCTTCCCTCCAAGACCCAGGCCCAAGAAAGTCAGAACGCCGGACAGCAGCCTGGATGCATTTGAAAGGACAAACCTGCTGCTCGCGGGCAGCAGCGTGAAGAAAAAGGGCGTTATACTCGATGGCAGCCCGGAGTCGCAGGCGGATGGGATAGTATCTTATCTTGTTGAAAATGGTTTTCTTGAAGCGAAAAAAGAATAGAAGTTTCACCACGGAGATTCCAGAGTAAGGCGCAAGGTGCAGGGCGCAGGGCACAAGGCGAAAAAATTAATCTTGTTGAACTGGTAAAAAGTCAAATTTCCCCATTTGTCATTCCGCGACTTGATCGCGGAATCCAGTATTTTCAACTACTTATAGATTCCCGCCTTCGCGGGAATGACGTTTTCGGGACTTTTTACGAGTTCAACAACGTTTTTTTATAATATATACTCTGTGAACTCCGTGTCTCCGTGGTGAATAATTTTAGGCCAAAAGTGATTTTTTTATTTATTACAAACTCCAAATTCTGATAACAGCGTCGATAACATGCAACCGGACAATAAAGACATAATCGAAGAAATCAGGGCAGCAGGGCTTAACCCGCCTGAAATGCTGACGCTTATGATTACTCAGGGATGCAATCTTCGCTGCGCACACTGCCTGCTGGACTGTACGACAACAGAACACGCTGCCCCGGCGCCAAAAGAGGCTGTGAAAAGGGTAATAGGGGAT
>CAZJOB010000048.1:0-683 GCA_964547435.1 uncultured Desulfatiglans sp.
ACAACATTCAGTTAAAGGACAGCTCTGAAATAGAGGGAATCAGGCGAGCCGGCAAACTCGCGATTGATACCCTGAACCTGGTCGAAAATATGATAAAACCCGGCCTGAAGACAGAAGAGATAAACAGACTGGTGCATGATTACACTGTCCAAAATGGGGCGGTTCCCGCACCACTCAATTACCATGGATATCCAAAGAGTGTCTGCGTTTCCATAAATGAAGTTATATGTCACGGCATTCCCGGAGAGCGCATCCTTCAGGATGGTGATATCGTTAACGTTGATGTCACACCCATACTGGATGGTTTTTATGCAGACGCAAATAAGACCTTTTTTGTGGGAACCCCGGGCCCTGATGCCAGGAAAATAGTGCGTGTTGCCCGAAACAGTCTCAAGGCAGGCATATCAATGATTAAACCGGGAAACACAATTGGCGACATAGGCTGGGCAATACAGAAATATGCTGAAGCAGAAGGATGTTCGGTTGTAAGGGAGTTTGTCGGGCACGGTGTGGGCATTGATTTTCATGAACCGCCGCAGATACCTCACTATGGAGTAAGGGGCAGGGGCATTGAACTTGTTCCGGGCATGGTATTCACTATTGAACCTATGGTAAATCTGGGTAAAAAAGAACTTCACATCCTTCAGGACCACGGGCGCCAGAACCATCCCGGCCGCCGTGTT
>CAZJOB010000048.1:693-1978 GCA_964547435.1 uncultured Desulfatiglans sp.
GTTACCAATGACAGGTCACTCTCGGCACAATTTGAACAGACCCTTCATGTTACTGAAGATGGATGTGAAAGCCTGACACCCTATAACCTTGATGATGAGGCAATGCCTTAGGCGTGCCCTTCATGTCTCATGATATTATCTCAAAGGCCCATGAACTGGGATTCATCGCGATCGGATTTTCATATCCTCAACAGCCCGTTTTTATTGACGAATTCAAGTCCTGGATAAACGCTGAAAAAAACGCCGGCATGTCATGGCTTGCCCGAAATATTCATATCAGGGAAAACCCTTTGAAGTTACTGGACCATTGCGCTGCTGTCATCTCCCTGGCCTACCCATATTCATCAAAGAAACCCGCCACTTATGACGGCTTTACTGTTGCCCGCTACAGCAGGCCGGACTGTGAAGACTACCATATAACTATGAGGAAATTATGCAATGAACTCGTAAGACTTATAGAATCTAAATGCCAAGGCAGCAGTTCAAGGATATGCGTTGACTCAGCTCCGATTATGGAAAGGAGTTATGGCTATTTATCCGGAATAGGTTTTATTGGAAAGAATAATATGCTGATTATACCTGAATACGGCTCTTATTTTTTCCTTTGCGAGATTATCACAACTGCCAGGCTTGATTTTCCCGAACCTGTGTTAATAGAAAATCAATGCGGCGACTGCGCCCTGTGCGTGGATTCATGTCCTGGGGGGGCGCTTGAACGACCCTTTCAGCTTGACGCCTCAAGATGTCTTTCCTATCTGACGCTGGAGTGCAAAGATCATCTGGAAAGATCATGGGGCAAATACATGGGCGACTGTTTCGCTGGGTGCGACAGGTGCCAGGAGGTATGCCCGTTCAATAGGGGCGAAACATCGAGGCAGATATGCCTTCCTTCCACGAACGAATTGTTAAGCATGAACGATGATGCATTTAAGAGACTGTATGGAAAAACAGCGCTATCAAGGCCCGGAATTTTGAAGATTCAGGAAAATATAAGGGTTATGAGAGGATACTAATATACTAGACCATCAATATATATTGGGTAAATATATCGATTTTGAACAATTTATTATAAAAAACTCATATACTTGCTGAGTTTTTCATCAATGACCGCATCATCTGTTAAAGTGAGGTCATGTTCCATGAATTCTGCATAGGCAGGTTCTTTTACCTGTATTTCAATCTCGCAATCAGGAAACAGGTTTTTCAGACAATCGATAAGATTTTCGTCCTGATCAGATCCGCCGGTTAAAACGATTATTTTTTCCATTAGCCAGCCCTCCTGTAA
>CAZJOB010000048.1:2078-14342 GCA_964547435.1 uncultured Desulfatiglans sp.
ATTTTTGACCATATTGTGTGAAAATCTATTTAAATATCTCCCTTGCTGCGACAAGTCTCATAATCTGGTTGGTTCCAGTGTAGATCTGGATGATTTTGGCATCCCTCATCATCCTCTCCATGGGATAATCCTTCATGTACCCATATCCTCCAAATATCTGAAGTGCATCGGTAGTCACCTTCATAGCATTATCGGAGGCCATAAATTTGGCTATTGAACATGAAAGAGGGATATCATTTATTCTGCCATTATCAAGGTTCGATGCCGCCTGCCTGGTTAAAAGGCGTGAGGCCTCGGTAGTAGCAACCATATCCGCTATCATAAACTGTATTGCCTGAAGATCGGCAATTGGTCTTCCGAACTGGACTCTCTGTTTTGTGTATTTGACTGCTTCATCAATAGCGCCCTGCGCAAGTCCGACAGCCTGAGATGCCGTCTGGAAACGGGCCATCTCAATGGCCTTCATCAGGATTCTAAGTCCTTCACCTTCTTCACCTATTCGGTTTTTTTCATCGATATAAAGGTCTTCAAAGAAAAGCTGGGAATTTACCGACCCCCTCATACCCATCTTATCTTCATTTTTCCCATACACGAGCCCTTCAGCGCCCTTTTCAACAATAAAAGCCGAGATGCCCTTTGATTTTTTCGCCGGATCGGTATAGACGAAAAGGGTCATGACATCGGCAACAGAGCCGTTTGTTATAAAACATTTCTGTCCGTTTATCACATAGCCTTTGCCTTTTCGGACCGCCCTTGTCTTCATTGCCTGAATGTCTGATCCGGCATCAGGTTCAGTAGCAGCAAAACATGCCAGCTTTCCTTTTACAAAACCCGGCATGTATCTCTCTTTTTGTTCCTCACTGCCGCCTATGAGGATAGGCGCCATGCCGTCGGCCTGGGCAATAAGGAGCAAGGCCGCGGCAGCGCTGACCTTGGATATCTCCTCAAGGATGATAGAAAATAGAAGATAGCTGATTTCAGGCCCTCCGAATCTCTGAGGAACAGAGGGAGAGAGAAGCCCGTTTTCAGTGAATATCTTAACCAGATCCCATGAAAACTCATCTGTCTTATCCATTATTGCGGCAAGAGGCGTGATCCTTTCATGGGTTAGTTTTTTAACCGTGTTCAGTATCAACATCTCGTCTTCATTCAGTTGGAACATTTGCTTGACCTCCGAGTGCTGTGAATTGCAGTGACAGGCATCTTATAGCATAAATTTTATGATTTTCAATATTACAATTTATAAATCTTTCGAGTAGCCGCCTATTCAATGTCTCAAATGATACCTGTTGATTCAATGCATCCTATCTGTTAGTCTGATTTGAAAAAAAGGATCGCGATATGAAGAAGATCGGCAGATTTCATGTACTGACAGATATGGCTCTTCAGCATAGGTTTTCACATGCTGATCTGGCATCCATGGCTGTGAAAGGTGGGGCTGACACAATTCAGTTCAGGCAGAAGGAGGGTTCCACGCTGGAACTGATAAGAACCGCTCAGGAGTTGAAAGATATCTGCGTTAAGCACGGCGTGCCTTTAATTGTAAATGACCGCATAGATGTAGCAATGGCAATTGACGCGGATGGAGTTCATCTCGGTCAGGATGATTTTCCCATATCCCTGGCCAGGGATATACTGGGAAAGCATAAGATCATCGGCGGTTCCGCTGGAAACCTAAAAGAGGCTGAAAAATGCCTTGCAGAAGGGGCTGATTACATAGGTTTTGGCCCTGTGTATGGTACCGCTTCAAAGAATGATGCAGGTCCTGCAACAGGAATTATGACCCTTAAGAATATAATGGAAAAAATCGATCTTCCATTTATCGCGATCGGAGGGATAGATGCTCATAACGCTGCGGATGTGATGAAGGCAGGCATCCATGGAATTGCGGTAATTTCAGCAGTATGCTGTACGAATAATCCGGAACAGGCTGCAAGAGAGATAAGATCGGTAATAGAGGCATTTTAAACCGGAGGCAAGAGAAAGTGGAACAAACAGTCGGGGATATCGGGGAATTCGAACTTATTTCTCATATTGAACGCATTGTCGGCAAAGAAGGCGTAAAGCTGCCGGAAAGCGTTCTGAGTGTTGGCGATGACGCGGCTTCTTTTATGCCAGAACAGGGTTATGAACTCCTGGTTACATGTGATTCCATGGTAGAGGGGAGACACTATCTTCCCGAATATTTCAGCCCTTTCGAGATCGGAAGGCGCGCCATGGCAATGAACATAAGCGATATAGGCGCTATGGGAGGGAAGCCTCTTTACGCGCTTGTTTCGCTGGGGCTGAAATCAAACATCCCGGTCAAGGATATTGAAGAAATATACAGGGGTTTTCTTACTGAACTGAATCCTTTTAACGCCTCCATAATCGGCGGCAATGTCACGGGGACAGATTATTCCATTATGATAGATATTACCCTGATAGGTAAAGTTGAAAAATCCCAAAAGGTCCTGCGTTCCACAGCAAGGGAAGGGGACAGCATAATGGTTACAGGATATCCCGGACAGGCAGCGGCAGGCCTGCGAATGCTTCTGAAAAATGAGGATAAATCACGCTTATTAAAACACCCGCTTGTGGATGCCTATATAAGACCGGAACACCGTGCTGTTGAAGGACACATGCTTGCCATGACCGGCAGGGTAAATTCCATGATAGATATCAGCGACGGCTTTCTCGGAGATCTGGGGCATATATGTGAAAGAAGCGGTGTCGGCGCAGAGATACACCTGAAGGACTTTCCCGTCAGTGAATATTTAAGAAGCATGGCCGATTCAACGAATGAGAGTATTTATGATGTTGTCCTGGGCGAAAGCGATGACTATGAGCTTATATTCACCTGTTCTCACGATGATGTTGAATATCTTAAATCCTTAATATCGAAGAAGGGCAATACCTGCGCTAAAGAAGTGGGCAGGATAACCGGTCTTAATGAAGGTATTAAAATAGTGTCGGAAAATGGCATTCGCCGAGACATAAAGCCTTCTGGGTGGGACCATTTTAAATAGGCACTAAATTATAATTCCCACAACCGCGCCGGTCATACAGGTAGCTAAGGTTCCGGCTACTATTGACCTTATTCCAAGGGATGTTATCTCGCTTCTCCTTTCAGGCGCCATGGCGCCCATGCCCCCTATCATTATTCCAAGCGAACCGAAGTTTGCAAATCCGCACATAGCGTAAGTAATAATAATTCTGGTGCGGTCAGAGATCAGGTTTGCGGGCAACGATGCCAGTTCCTGATAGGCAATAAGTTCGTTGAGCACTGTCTTTACGCCCATCAGACTCCCTGTTGTCACTGCCTCTGACCATGGAATGCCCATAAGCCATGTCACAGGCGCCATGATAAGCCCCAGAATCCTCTGAAATGTGATTGGCTCGCCTTCAATATCCGGCAGAAATGAAAGAATGATATTAAGAAGATGGACAAGCGCGACCAGCACCACGAGCATTGCAATAATGTTCAGAAGCAGTTTTACCCCTTCCACTGTGCCTTTTGTGATGGCATCCATGGAACTCTCAGCCTGCACCGGCAATTTAACATTACCCTTTGAAGGGATGCCTGTCTCAGGAACCATAAGTTTTGAAATGGTTATCGCGGCAGGGGCGCTTATGATAGATGCTGTAAGCAGATGACCCATTATGCCGGGCAAAATATTGCTGAGAATAGATGCATACAGCACCATTACTGTACCGGCAATTGTCGCCATGCCGGAAGTCATAATGGTAAAGAGTTCACTCCTTGTTATTCCCTGAATATAGGGCCTGACAAAAAGCGGAGATTCAACCATTCCTACAAATATATTTGCTGAAACGCCAAGTCCTTCAACGCCTCCTATTCCCATAGACTTTGTGAGGAGCCATGAAAAGGCCCTGACAATGGCCGGAAGTATCTTCCAGTAGAAGAGGAGCGCTGAAAGCGCGCTGATTACCAGAACCAGCGGCAGACTCTGAAAGGCAAGGATATAACTCGATCCAGGACCGCTTTCACTGTAGGGAAGGTCTCCTCCGCCAAGAAATCCGAAAACAAATGAGGTGCCTGCAGCGGTTGATTCCTGAAGGGCCGCGACAAAATTGTTAAGATATAAAAAAAAGGTCTGACTGAAGGGAAGTTTCAAGAGTAACAGGGCTATTATCACCTGCAGAACCATGCCGCTTATTACAGCCTTATAATTAACAGTCTTCCTCTTTTCAGAGATCAGCCATGCCAGTAATGCCAATGCAAAAAGACCCACAAGACTCTGTATTCGTAACAATTGCTTTCCCCCCTGGTTTATTTCAAGATATTGATCCGGATTGAAGCGCATGCCGGCAGGTAGAACGCAAAATAGCAGATCAGACGAAAAAAATCCAAATAAAAAAAGAAGGGTCAATCCGAATCCCTCAGAGGATTAATGAAATGTTTTAATTAGTTTCCATCCAGAAACGGCAAAATCCTGGATGGAGCTTTTCCCGCCACAGTTACAAACGAAGGCGGATCAGCATTCAGCTAAATTCTTTTTTATAGTACAGCCATGCCCGATGTCTGTCACCCTGAGCGAAGCGAAGGGTCTCTTTTTTATTGCCATTCATATACTGGATCACGCCATACGGGAATAAAAGATTCATGAGAGATTCTTCGCTTCGCTCAGAATGACAATTTTAAATTGCTCAGAATGCAAATGTAGATAACTCAATCATTGTGAATGCTGGAATCCTATAAAAATATTGTATGGATTTGCTTGAAAATCAGCACATAAAAAGTTGGTCTATCATACTGCTGGTAATATGTGAAAACATAATTCAAAAGCTACAATAATGATATATGAAAACCACTAAATTACATAAATGTATTTTATATAAATTTATGCAATGTAGGCAAATCATTTAATAGTTAATGATAACAATCAGATACACATATATTTAAAGCTGGCACACTAATTGCCTTTTTAACAGAGCATTAGATTTCAAACAGGAAATATTCATAAAATTTCAAGGAGGATGAATAAATGAAAAAGATAGAGGCTGTAATAAAGCCGTTTAAACTGGACCAGGTAAAAGATGCCCTCACATCAATAGGCATAAAAGGTATTACTGTCAGCGAGGTAAAGGGATTCGGAAGACAGCGCGGACACAAGGAGATATACCGGGGAGCAGAGTATCAGGTTGATTTTGTGCCAAAGGTGAAGATCGAGGTGGTAGTTGAGGCTTCGATTGCTGATGAAGCCATGGAGGTCATAAGAAAATCCGCTTTTTCAGGCCAGATCGGTGATGGAAAGATATTTTTATTGCCGGTTGAGGAAGCGGTTCGAGTAAGGACAGGAGAAACAGGAAGGGATGCTATATAGAAGGGAGATATGAAAATGAAGATCATAATTATTTTAATGTTGTTAATGTGGTCACGGGCAGGATTTTCATATGCGGGTGATGAAACACCCACTGTTATATCAAACAAGGAGGCTATAGATCTTGTCCAGACTAATGCGGATTATGTGTGGACTTTGATTGCTGCGGCCCTTGTCTTTTTTATGCAGGCGGGATTCGCGCTGGTTGAAGCAGGATTTACAAGGGCAAAGAACGCGGTAAACATTATGATGAAGAACCTGATGGATTTTTCCATGGGTTCCCTGGCATTCTGGGCCCTGGGATTCGGAATCATGTTTGGAGTATCGAGTACCGGCTGGTTCGGAACCTCATCCTTTTTTCTGAGCGATTTTACTCCTGACGGCGATCCATGGGCCCTGGCATTCTGGATGTTCCAGGTCGTATTCGCTGCTACTGCGGCAACCATTGTTTCTGGCGCCATGGCAGAGAGAACCAAATTCTCGGGATATCTGATATACAGCGTTTTTATCAGCGCTATTATTTACCCCGTGTTCGGGAGCTGGGCATGGGGCGGTCTTTATAAAGGCGGCGGGTGGCTGGAAGGACTGGGCTTTATAGATTTTGCCGGTTCCACGGTCGTTCATTCGGTAGGTGGATGGGCCGCACTTGCGGGTGCAATTGTACTCGGACCAAGACTGGGTAAATATGACAGCAAAGGAAATATAAAACCTATACTCGGACACAATATTCCGCTGGCTGCCCTTGGAGTGTTTATTCTGTGGCTGGGGTGGTTTGGATTTAATCCCGGTTCAACAACAGCGGCATCAAAGGACATTGCCATGATCTTTGTAAATACCAACCTTGCCGCGGCAGCAGGGTGCGTTTTAGCGATGTTTACCTCATGGATAATGTTTGGAAAACCTGAGGCAGGCATGAGTCTCAACGGCGCTCTCGCTGGTCTTGTAGCGATAACAGCAGGTTGTGCATCGGTTACACCTTCAAGCTCAATAATTATCGGAGCAATCGCCGGTATAATAGCAGTATTTTCGGTGCTAATATTTGACAGGATCAAAATTGATGATCCGGTTGGCGCCATATCGGTTCACGGAGTAAACGGGGCGTGGGGAACTCTTGCCGCGGGAATTTTCAACATGGGCGGCACATCACTGAAGATAATAGGGGTGCAGATGCTGGGTATAGTTTCTGCCTTTGCCTGGACATTTATCACCGCCTTTATACTGTTCAAGGTTATTGATAAGACAATGGGACTCAGGGTATCGCCTGAAGAAGAGGCCGATGGACTGGATCATGCCGAGCATGGAGGCAATGCCTATCCTGATTTTGAAGTTTCATCATATACGCAGAAATAATGAATCACACAGGGAAATAAGCGCTGTTATTCATTAAGTCGCTAAGAAAAGTAAACATATAAAAACTATATTAATTGCTGGAGGAAAAAATGAAAAAAGGGATATTGTTTTATTTATTTATGACAGGATTGGTGATGATCGGAATAAATCCATCAGTCCTCTTTGCCGAAGAAGAAGCTCCAACCGCATCTGCCGATGTTGCTTTTCTGAGCAAATACGTCTGGAGAGGTTATGGATTAAGTAATGAAAGTATGGTTATTCAACCTTCTGTCACTGTGGGTTATAAGGGATTCGGATTAAATTTATGGGGAAATCTGGATACTGATCTGGATGATGGCGATCCTGCCGTGGATAACAGTAATAAATTGAATGAAACAGATATAACCATTTCATATGACACCGAATATGAAAACTGGAAGTTTGGGATTGGATTCATCTATTACGCCTTTGACAGCGCCCTTGACACAAAGGAGTTTTACTTCAGTGCAGGATATGATACTCTTCTGTCGCCGACTCTCAAGGTTTATAGGGATATAGACACAACTCCAGGATGGTATCTGAATTTCAGCGCTGGGCATTCATTCCCCCTTAGTGAAAAGTATAATCTGGATATTAAAGGTTCGATAGGTTATTATTCTTCCGATGATATTGCTGAATTAGATGATAATTATATTGCTACAGGGGGCTCATACAACGATTTTCATGAAGCAACTTTATCGGCTTCCATTCCGATTCCCATTGGAAGTTATGTGGTTATATCACCATCTATATCATATTCAATAGCACTTTCAGAAAGCTCTGACAATATCATCAGTGCGACTGGTATGGGGCTGTTCGGCGAAGATGATTCGGATTTTTTATATGGCGGAATAACTTTCTCGATTGCCTTTTAAAAACTGATGGATTTATAAAACCCTTCCTGATATTAACAGGAAGGGTTTTTTATTATGAATAAGGATCAGGACATTAAAAAGATGTTCGGCAGCATTGCGGGACGATATGATCTGCTGAACAGAATAATTTCCCTTGGAATGGATATGCGCTGGCGCAGATATCTCATCTCAAGGTCAGGCCTGCCGGAAGGGGGCAGAGTTCTTGACATAGGCACTGGCACCGGGGATATTGCCTTTGAAATAGTAAAAAGACTCCCCTCTGCCAGGGTGATGGCAGCAGATCTGACCATGGAGATGATTAAAAAGGGACGAAAAAGGGCAGGGGCGGACTTCATATCATGGTGCCTTGCTGACGTGAAGAAACTCCCCTTTTCTGACAACACCTTTGACACGGTTGTTTCAGGTTTTCTGGCCCGCAATGTTTCCGATCCGGCCGGCCTGTTCAGGGAGAAGGCAAGGGTTGTGAAGCACGAAGGCGCTGTTCTATGTCTGGATACAAGTCCGCCTCCGGATAATATGCTAAGGCCATTTGCCCTTTTTTACCTTAGAAGGGTAATTCCCCTGCTGGGATATCTGATTGCGGGAAAAAGGGATGCCTACACATATCTTCCCTCATCTACCATTAATTTTACAAAGCCTGAAAGACTTGCGGAAATAATGAGAGACGCGGGTCTTAAAGATGTGGATTATAAAAGCTTTATGTTCGGAAACATCTCTGTTCACAGGGGAATAAAACCTTGAAAGCTTTTAAAACATTGGATTCTGCAAAAAAAGATTTTTGAGCGTAGCAGAGATATTATATAAATTTTATCAAGAGAGAAAAAATGAAATTTGAATTTCCAAAATTTAAAAATATTTTTCCGATAACAATACCATTTGATGTGGCGCCCGAACTTGCAACTGCAAATATATATGTGCTTGGCAAAAAGGAGTTGACGCTGATCGATGCCGGTCCCGGTATAAGAGGCGCCATGGATTTTATCAAAGCAAGTTTCAGTGATCAGGGTCTGAACATAGATAATGTTCAGAGAATCCTGATAACTCACGGACACATGGATCACATTGGTCTTACTTCCGCTATTCTGAAAACAATACATCATCCGGTTGAGGTCTATATGCACGCTGAAGATTCATGGCGGGTAACGCCGGAGTTTTTTAAGGGAAAAAAGTGGAATGCCGAGCTAGACACGCTTGCAGGTATTGTGGGACTTCCGAAGGAAGAGCATGAACTGATCAAAGTAAAGATCAACAGGTATTACAGCATTGCCGAACCTATTGAGAATGTATTGAATATGGAGGATAACGACGAATTCACAGGAGAAGGCTATCACCTGAGGGTTATTCACGCGCCCGGTCATTCTCCGGGGCTGTGCTGTTTTTATGAAACAAAAAACAAGGTGCTTTTCAGCGGTGATCATTTATTAAGACATATTACACCCAATCCTCTCATATCCTTTGACAGGAAAGGGTTATGGGATCACAGGTACAAGAGCCTGGTCGAGTATAAAGCCTCACTTGAAAAGGTCTCAAAACTGGACATAAAATATGTCTTTACAGGTCATGGCGATTATATAGAAGACATGAACGAGGTCTTGGATCAATATAAGATACATCAGAGGCAGCGAACAGATATGGTTTTACAGGCGGTAAAGGGTAAGGAGACCACAATGTACCGGCTTGTTGAGGAAGTGTTCCCCGGCATAGAAAAGGGTGACCTGTTTCTGGCCCTGTCTGAAATAGCCGCCCATCTGGAATTGCTTGTCGATGAAGGGAGGGCGGAGATAGCGGATGAGGGACCTCCGGTGATATACAGGGCGATTTAACTCAATATGAGGCGCTTAAGCCAGTTAGTTTCATTGAAGTCTACCGCATGTATCAAATGATACTGGATTCTGGGTGCTGGATTTTTTCTGATCACCAGAATCCAGAATCCAGAATCCAGCATCCAGTCTACATTGCCAGCTCCATCCTTTGATTATCCTCACTCAGTATCTCATATTTGTATTCGCCGCCACAGAACTCCTTCATCATTTCAATGGCCTCACTGCATATCTCTTCAACCTCTGTTTTCGGCACAGGAGGCAGGCCGTCCACGTTCATTTCAACCGCAGTGGTGGATTCCAGTGTGAGGGTATGATTTGCCTGACGCCAGCTCCATCTTCTTGTGAGGACCGTGTTGCCTTCGGTAAAAATGATCTCGCCGGGAAGCGGGTGCTCCATCTGATCCGAACCAAACGGGACAAACTCTTCATCTCCCGTGGCCATTTTGAGCTGAATGTCCTCTTTTACAACATCAATGGCATGACCTCCAACGGTTGTCAGGTGTCGAAGGGATATTATATTCCCTATATCAACAATAGCGTTTATGGATGGAATCTCATTGTTGTTGATTACTCTTCTTGCCATGGCCTCGATTGATGACCGGTATTTTGTGGGCTTTGCCCCGAATGAGCGGTATGCCTCTCTCCATGATACGAGCCTGGGGTGACTTGCTATCTCATCCGCACTGACACGGGTTCGCAGGTCTGCCTCCGCATCTCTCAGCATCTGTACAAGAGCAGGCGGCGATGCACTGTTTTTCATATCAAATGCCAGCACCACTCCTCGGCAGTAGCCCGGAAACATACTGAATATAGCATCTTCTATTGAATAATAAGGATTGGACATAATAGTCTCCCTGTTTTTTGCTGACACCTGATTATCATAAGGGTGATAAAAAATGCAAGCGATAAAGCAATTAAACCCTGTTTATAAAACCGGAAACAGGGTTTTATGTTTTCATTTCACTCTTGTCCACTAAAGAGTCCAGTTTACAGTTTATATGCTGCTATTTTACATTCATGAGATCTTCAAGCAGATCATTCAGGTCAATATGATATTTATCAGAAACCTTTGCAAGAGGATCGAAAAGGGAGTTACAGCATATGCATTCACCGGCCATTTCATCATATTTTTTAAATACCTTTTCAGTTTCTCTATAGGTTGAAACTATATCCAGCACTGTCATATCCGGCGTAATTTTCTTTTTATTGTCTTGCATACTGCCGCCTTTTTTCCAGTCCTTTATCATTCAGTACACTCTGAAGCGCCTCCGGAATATGCCGGATTATTTCTATTATCTGTGTTGAAGGATCGGGTTTGGCTATACTGCCTGCCACCCTGTTGACCCTTGCCGCTATTTCCGCAGCTTCAATAATACCCATGCCTGAATCGATAAGCGAGGATACAATTCCTGTGAGGCTGTCTCCGGTCCCCCCCATGGCCTCCATTGCCTCTTCAGAGGGGTGTTCAATAATTGCATGAACTCCATTAATGTCTGCAACATAATCCTTTTTCCCTTTCACAAGGAGGTTCGCAGCAGCATTGTCATGCTTATAGGCCCTTTTTATCAATTCAGGCGCCTTGTTTTCATCATGCAATATAAAACCGCGCGTGTAAAAAGGGTGGGGTGCTTCTTCATCTGCCAGGAATGCCAGCTCACCGGCATCCGGTGTGAATAGGTCAAATTCAGAAGCCTGTCCGCTCATCTTGGCCGCGTACATGAATCCCGCATCCGCGATAAGCGTTGGTCTCTTTTTCATGTCTTCAATGGCGAATATTACTCTGTTGAGCCAGTCTACATCCGGCTGAAGGTAATGAAAGGTTATGGTATCGAAATCCTCCTGCTGAAGATTCTTAGAAAGGTATTCATATAGACGACGGCTTCCATCTCCCAGTCCTATATCTCCAATAAGGTATGCAAAGATATCAGATTTACCCGTGATATCAGCGGTTTTTATTGCAGCAGCGATCAGGGCAGGAGTTCCGCGATTTACAATAATTTCTTTATCTTCAATTGCGATAAAATCATCCTTCAGAGCAACTTTTCCTTTTACCAGAGGAAGATCCTTTATCGGCACTGTTCCGACTATAGCGAGCATTGCTTTACCATCTCCTCATAAGCAAGTTGAAGGGCGTAACCGCAAAGTGTATGCCCTATCTCTCTGGGGTTTGGAGCATCTGTAAGGGTTTTACCGACTATCTCCTGAGCCAGATATGGCACGTCAGGGCATCCTCCGCCTGATATATTGACTATCTTTAATGTCTCCTTTTCAACAGTCAATTTCATATTGGCTGCCCTAATCATGAGATATTTGCCGAAATCCTTTTTGTGGAAAAGATCAACCGGTTTTAAGAGCGGGCTGTTTACAGGCACTATCTGAAGCGGATCAGAGCCTGTCTCTCTCAGTGTCCTCAGAATATTAAGTTCTTCGATCAGGGGAAATTCTATAACCAGATCACAACCTGTCCTGATCTCGGGAGGAGGACCCATGACCCTGATTTTACAGCCATTTTTTTTAAGGATATTCTCCGCCCTTATCACTTCGCTCGTGTTTTCAAACACCAGTATTCCGCGATCCTGGCGTGATTTTGAATTATCCGCTGATCTCTTTTTCAGAAAAGATTTTAAAAAATTCATCATCAATCCTTATTAAGGATTATCCTGTATCCTTCACCTTCTTCCAGGGTTTCCTTTATTCGCCATCCCTTGCCCGCGGCCGCCCTGTTTACGTTCTCTTTGGAAGCGTCTGTGTCTACCAGGACCTCTATCTCACCTTTATTCATCCTGTTGATCTCATCAATTATCATTAAGACAGGCTGAGGGCAGCTTAGTCCTCTGGCATCAACTATTGTGCTCATATTTTAATCCTCCTTGA
>CAZJOB010000049.1:0-13280 GCA_964547435.1 uncultured Desulfatiglans sp.
TATCTAAATGGTGTTTAAGTCTTATCTTTACCCACAAATTTTTATGAGGAGCCTTATTTTCTTTATCGGATAATTTGTTGTATTTTTCGAATCAGTTGAGTATTGATATTAAAAAATCAAAAAGGGGGTCTTTAACAATGGATCTGGAAGCTATCTCATCTGAGGTTCATAGGATTATTACCGGAAGAAAGGAGAACAGGCAGGCGGTTCAGAAGATTGCCGCTATTCTGGGGAAATCACAGCAGACGATCTATGATTGTCTGTATGGCCGCATAAAGATCAACCTTGATTTTTTAAAGGCCGCTGTTCAGGCTACAGAAGACCCTGATATTAAAAGATATCTGGAACCTGAAGGGTGGGCGTTATATAAAAAGCCGGAATCCGGCAAGATATCTTCGAGTTTTGAAAAGGAGATCAATGATGTTTTTCTGGCGGTTTCCCATCTCTCCGAGTCTATAAAAGAGGCAATAAAAGACGAAAGGATTGATAATTGTGAACTTGCTCAACTGAGAAGGCTGCGGGTTGAGATAGCAAAACAGACAGACGAGGTGATGTTGCTTGCTGAAAAAATGAATAAGAAAAATTAATATTCATCGAGCGGCACATAAATTGCATTATTTAAAGACAGGAAATGAAGTTTTCCCTCCTATCTTCATTCCTTATCTCTGACTTGACCCTGCCGGAACTGCCCCCGGCAGGGTTTTTTTGTCGTTAGTTCATCAATCTTAACTTGACCATTGTTTATACTTTATCATACCATCCTGATAAAAAAGGAGACATATGATGTCATTATCGCTTACACCTCTGAAAGATTTTCACGGAAGAAAAGGGCCGCTTTTACTGATAATAATGGATGGCATAGGCATCGGTCCGGGCAATGAAAGCAACGCAGTATATCTGGCCGACACGCCCAATCTCGATATGCTAATGGTGTCAAGGCTTTACACGGAACTCAAGGCCCATGGAACAGCGGTGGGTCTTCCAACCGATCAGGATATGGGAAACAGTGAAGTAGGGCATAACGCTCTGGGAGCAGGCAGGATTTTTGAACAGGGCGCGAGCCTTGTCAACAAGGCCCTTGAAACCGGGAGGGTGTTCAATACTGATCTGTGGAAGAAAATAGAAGCGAGATCTTCTACAGGCGGAACCACACATTTTATCGGACTGCTTTCCGATGGAAATGTACATTCCCATATTAATCACCTGTATATTCTTCTGGATAAATGCGCTGAATCAGGTTTTAAAAGAGTGCGAGTACACCCGCTCCTTGACGGCAGGGATGTTGGAGAGAGGAGCGCTCTTGATTATATTATTCCATGTCAGCAAAGACTGGATAATATTTCACGCGAAAAAGGCGTGGATTACGCGTTCGGTTCAGGCGGCGGGAGAATGAAGGTCACGATGGACAGATATAACGCTGACTGGAACATCGTAAAAAAGGGCTGGGACGCGCATGTGCTTGGAAAGGGAAGGGCGTTCAGGTCTGCTGAAGAAGCAGTCAGGACATATTATAATGAGGACCCTCATATTACGGATCAATATCTGGATTCCTTTGTCATTGTGAATGATAATGAACAGCCCGTAGGAAGGATCAAAGACGGCGACACTGTGATATTCTTCAACTTCAGGGGGGACAGGGCCATTCAGATATCAAGGGCCTTCATGGAGAAGGATTTCAATGAATTTGACAGGGGTGCGCTTCCCGATGTCCTGTTTGCCGGAATGATGGAATATGATGGAGACACTCACATTCCTTCCAACTACCTTGTAACTCCTCCGGATATTGACCGGACCGTGAGTGAATACCTGTGCGCATCCAGAATCACAAGTTTTGCGGTTTCAGAGACCCAGAAGTTCGGTCATGTAACCTATTTCTGGAACGGAAACAGGTCAGGATATATAGATAAAACCCTGGAAACCTACGTAGAGATACCTTCGGACAGGATAGAATTTGACAAGGCTCCTGCCATGAAGGCCCTTGAGATCAAGGAAAAGGTGATTGAACTTTTAAGAACAGGAAAATACAGGTTCGGAAGACTGAATTTTGCCAACGGCGACATGGTGGGTCACACAGGCGTTATTGAAGCCGCTGTCAAGGCGGTTGAAACAGTAGACAAATGCGTGGGCGAACTTCTTGAAGTTATAAAGGAACTGGGAGGCATAGCCGTGGTTACGGCCGATCACGGGAATTCCGATGAGATGACGACTGTGGATAAAAAGGGCAAATGCACGCCCAAGACAGCCCATACTCTTAATCCTGTGCCATTTGCCATATATGATCCTCAATATAACAATGAGTATATAATGGCTGATCTCGAAAAAAGGGGGCTCTCAAACATTGCATCCACGCTTCTGAATCTTCTGGGGTATGAAAAGGTGGAGGATTACGACCCGTCGCTAATCGAGTTTACTGTATAAAGGTGTCAGATTTTATACTGCTCTCATGTTGGTTTTTTGACAAAGGCGGCGCCTCTTGCCATACCCTCGCGGTTAAGTTCGATAATGCCTGCCTTTTTTGTCTTTAAAACCTCTGCAAGGGCACTTATCAGGGATTCCTGAGTGGTTATCCCTGTTTTTGCGATAAAGGCCCCAAGCATTATCATATTGAGGGTCTTCTCATTTCCCAGTTCAATGGCGATTTCATTGGCCGGCACCTTTACAATTTCGATATTATCCCTTTCAGGCTCGGAATCTATCATAGAGGAATTAAGCACCATAATACCATTGTCCTTTATGATCCCGGAGTATTTGACCATGGAAGGTTTATTGAGCACCACGGCAAAGTCAGGCGCGGATGCCACCGGGGATGCGATCTCTTCATCCGATATACACACGGTGCAGTTGGCGGTTCCACCCCTTACCTCGGCCCCGTATGAGGGCAGGTAGGTTACGTTTTTGCCGTCTCTCATTGCGGCGTGCGACAGGATGTATCCCATCATAAGGACTCCCTGTCCGCCGGATCCCGCGAAGGCTGTCTTAGTTGTCATAGCAGGTCATTCCCTCTTTATTTAATATCAGGGGCATTGTCCTTGATTACCCCGAGCGGAAATACTTCAGTCATTCTGGTGTCTATCCATTTGCAGGCGTCAACAGGCGACATCTTCCAGTTTGTAGGGCAGGGGGACAATATCTCCACAAGGGAATAGCCCAGGTCTGCCATCTGTATTCTAAATGCCTTTCTAAGCGCCTTTCTGGTGTTTCTTATATTTTTGGGTGAAGTTACTGTGGTGCGTTCAATATATACCGCGCCCTCTAAAAGGGCCAGCATTTCACTCAGCTTAAGCGGCGCCCCGTCCCGGTTCATATTTCTGCCTCCGGGGGTGGTGGTTGAGTTCTGGCCCAGTATGGTTGTAGGCGCCATCTGACCGCCGGTCATGCCGTACACGCCGTTGTTGATAAAGAAGGTGGAAATTCGTTCTCCCCTGTTCGCAGCGTGTATGGTCTCTGCCGTGCCTATAGCAGCTATGTCACCATCTCCCTGGTATGTAAACACAACCCTGTCAGGAAGCACTCTTTTGATTCCTGTGGCAACTGCCGCTCCCCTGCCATGAGCAGATTCGCCCACATCAATGTCAAAATAATCATACGCGAGCACTGCGCATCCCGCGGGCGGCACGCCTATGCATTTTTCGCCGATATCCAGTTCCTCTATTACCTCGGCGATGAGGCGGTGAATAATACTGTGTCCGCACCCGGGGCAGTAATGAAATATTGCGTCCTTCAGGAATTTAGGTTTTTTAAAAACGATTTCAGACATCTTTATTCCCTGTATTTTTCTTTTAAAACTTCAAATATCTCGTATGGCGTTGAGATCGGACCTCCGGGCCTGCCGTAAAAACCTATTCTGTCTCTGCCCTCAAGGGAAAGATGCACATCCTCAAGCATCTGGCCTGTGCTCATCTCAAACACGAGAAACTGAGTGTCATCGCTGAACTCTTTAAAGAATTTCTTTGGAAAAGGCCAGAGGGTTATGGGACGTAAAAGACCTACCTTCATGCCGTTTTCCCTTGCCCTTTTGACAGCGCCTTTCGCGATTCGCGCGGCCGTGCCATAGGCGATTATTACCAGACGCGCGTCCGAAGTCATGTATGTTTCGGCGTTTTGGATTTTCCCTGCGATTTCCTCATATTTTTTTACCAGTTTCCAGTTGAAATCCTCTTCAACATTCACATCCAGTAGAAGTGACTTTATTACTCTGCTCTTTCTTCCCCTGGCGCCATCCAGTATCCAGGGTTTTAAGGGGAGATTCCTGATATCGATATAATCAGGAAAGATGACAGGTTCCATCATCTGGCCCATCATTCCATCCTGCAGTATAATAACCGGAGTGCGGTATCTGTCGGCATATTCAAATGCCTTCATTGTAAGATCAACCAGTTCCTGTCCGGACGAGGGGCCAAGGACTATGTTCCTGTAATCCCCGTGACCGCCTCCCCTGGTTGCCTGAAAATAGTCTCCCTGAGAAGGCGCGATATTTCCAAGACCCGGTCCTCCTCTCATGCAGTTTACTATTACAGCGGGAAGTTCAAGCGCGGAGAGAAATGAAATGCCCTCCTGTTTAAGGCTGATTCCGGGGCTCGATGAACTGGTCATTGCCCTGCAACCTGCCATGGAGGCCCCTATGACCATGTTTATGGCCGCTATTTCGCTTTCCGCCTGTATAAATGTTCCGTCAGCAAGCCTGTCCATCGCACCGGACATATACTCTGTCAGTTCATTCTGAGGAGTAATAGGATACCCGGCGTAGAACCGGCATCCGGCCCTTACGGCAGCCTCACCGACCACATGATTGCCGCTCATCAGCATCTTTTCAGTCACGATAAACCTCTATTGCCACATCCGGACACATGGTCGCGCATAAAGCGCAGCCCGTACAGTTTTTGCCCTCCATAACCTCAGCAGGATAGTAACCCTGCTGGTTAAGTCTTTCGGAAACCTTGATAACATTATTCGGACAGACTGATATGCAAAGATAACATCCCTTGCAGATGTCCCTGTTTATTTTTATTCTTCCTTTTTTCTTATCCGCCATATTTCTTTCCGCTATCGGTTCTTTGCATCCATCAGGCTTCAATTCTGTCTTATATCGGCAATCGCCTCTATTAAATCCCCCTGACCCCCTTTTCCAAAGGGGGGAAAAGAGAGTCCCTTCCAACAAAGCCAAAACCTGCTTCTTTTCTTATAGGTTGCAGTGACGCAGCATAAAACCTATTTTTATGAATCCATCAAATTTTAAGTGCTTTAACTATTTGTATTTTCACCTTTTGTCAATTTCTTTTGAGAAATATTTTTTTTTTAGTATAATCGGGCATTCCAAAAATATCAGTATTAAATAAAGAGGAATAAGCCTATGAACGAAACAGAATATGCTATTGACGCCCTCAGGGAGATCAGAAAAAGCACCCTTATGATGGTTATTGCCGGTGAATATATGAATAAGTCAGTATTTTTGACTAAACTCGGTAAGGAAATTGAAAAATATGTCCTTAAACTGAAAAATGATATCACGGCGCTGAAGAAAGAGTTCCCCGGCAAATTCAAAACAGAGATAGATACAGAAAAGATACTGGAAAGATTCAATAAAACAGTCAAAACCCTTCTCAATCCTGAAGAGGATACGTTTAACAGATGCGCTGAAGGTTCACTGGGTCTTGAACTGGAGAAAAATGTTAAAGAGGCTGAAAAGGCTGTTAATGAGATAAAGACACAGGTATATGGAAGCAGGGCCGTCCATAAAAAAAAGGATTCAATGGGCAGCCTTGTACGCGGACTGGACAGCCTGGGAAGCGCTTTCGGGAATATTCTGTTTAAGGTTATTCGGGTGCTTGCTGTTTTATTGCTTGTCGTAATCATCGGCTTTTTATCTCTGTATTTTACTATGGAAAGGGAGGCGCCTCTGTTAAAGAAGATTGAACAGAATCAGGCGTTAATCGATGAACAACGTGAACTGCTCTTAAAGAATGAAAAAAGAAAGGCGGAACTGGCGGAAGAGATAAAATCCCTGGAAAAGAAGACAGCCAGCAGAGATGACCGGATCGCCCTGCTGGAACTCGATGTTGAAAAACAGAAACTGACACAGGACAATCATAACATAGAGGCGCAGATACAGAGTTATGAATCCACGATAGATGAATACAGGCAAAGGATAGATGAGATTAATGAAAAGCCTCTGATCAAAAGGCTTTTGAGGCAATAGTCAGATTATATCATATAATCAATAAACCGGGATTTACTGCTCCCGCAGACACGCATCAGCGCTGATCTGCCGTCACGGGTTATCTCCACCTCAATTTCAGACTCTTTGGCATCGCTGTATGAGGCTGTAATTTCAGCGGCTGTTTTTATGATATCAGGCGTCTTTTCACCGGATACAAGGGTAACAGGACCGGGCGCCGATACAGTATGAATTACAAGGTCCTGGTTGCCCGCAAGTCGCGAGATTTCCATATTTTCGATCATATTTCTGCCTGTTACTATTTTCGTTGCCGGAGTAATGCGAAAATGACGTCCCAGTTTCAGCATCTCTATTTCATTTATTGTAAAATCAGGGTTAAAAGAGAAAAGGTCTTTCAGTCTCTTTGAAAATATCCGGTCAGTAAGAAGACACCCACCGGCAGGAACAGGGTAATCGGTTACCCCCATATCACGTGCAAGGGCTATCTGCGGTTTTCGTGAACGGCCTGAAAGATCCAGCATGTCTTCCTTTCTCACCCAGCCTTTCTGTTCGGGGACTGTATCCGGAAGCAGCCTGGCGGAGAGCGGTCTGAGTATAAGGCCCTGCAAGCCGCTTTCCTTTTCCACAACAGACAGGGAGTGTCTGTTCTGGGACATGGGTCTCTGGCCCAGGACCTCACCGCTTATCAGAAAAGATGCCTCTTCCTCCTTCATAATTTCCCCTGCGATGCGGAACATCAGGGCATGACAATCTATGCAGGGATTCATGTTTCCGCCGTATCCGTGTGCCGGATTTTTTACCACCTCAAGGTGTCTTTTCGTGATATCAATAACCTTTATGGGCAGGTTTATATGAGCGGCAGATTGAACCGCCCTTCGGGATGAAAAGAACGGCGTTTCAAAAAAAACAGCCTGCACATCTATTCCGAGATTTCTGATAATCAGCGAGGCCAGGATACTATCCAGACCGCCTGAAAATACTGACAGGACCTTCATGCTACAACCCTGTTTCTGCCAGTTTTCTTATGAGGTCCTCCTGCCTTTTATTGAGTTCTCTGGGAACAGAGATATTGACATAGACATAGGCATCCCCCCGGCTGTTCTCATTCATGTGAGGCATGCCATATCCCTTTATCCTGAATTTGGCGTTATTCTGCGTTCCGGGCGGAATTTTCAGTCTGAGCGCCTTTTTATCGATGGTAGGTATCTCTATCTCAGTGCCGAGCGCGGCATCGCTGAATCTGATATCCCTGGTAAGGATAAGGTCATCTGCTTCTCTTTTAAAAAGAGGGTGGTCCATTACTCTTACCTTGATATACAAATCACCCTTGGGCCCGCCGTTGAGGCCGGGGTGCCCCTTTCCCGGCAGCCGCAATTTCTTGCCGGTGGATATCCCTGCCGGTATTTTTACGGAGATTTTTTCCTGATGAGAATCATCCGTGTGATAGGCGATGATTTTTTCAGTGTTTTCAAGGGTATCTTCAAGTGTTACAGAGAGTTCATAAATCAGGTCCTTGCCCTTTACAGGCTGCGGTCTGCCTGACTGGGAACCGAATGGTGAGTTAAAGGGTGAGCCGCCGCCTCTGAAACTGTTGCCGCCCATTCCTCCAAACATGTTTCCGAAGATATTGCCACCCCTGCCGCCGCCCTTAAAACCGAATTCACGAAAGATATTGCCGAAATCAAAATCCCTGAATATGTCCTCCTGGGAGAATTTGTTCTGAAAACCTTCGGACCCGAAAGTGTCATACTGTTTCCTCTTCTCCTTATCGCTCAATACGGCGTATGCCTCACTTATCTCTTTAAACCTGGACTCGGATGCGGAGTCACCCTTGTTGCGGTCAGGATGATATTTCATGGCCTGCTTTCGATATGCCTTCTTGATATCCGCATCAGAAGCGGATTTTGACACTCCCAGTATCTTGTAATAGTCTTTATTCGGCATTTTCTCCTCAAAACAAAAAATTAACAGATTAATTTAATCATTATCTTCATGCAGTCAAGCAAGATTCAACCGGTCACTGATTATTCACTGAGGATGTAAGGCGGTATTCAAAAGACCCGTTGATATTAAGTTTATTGACCCTGATTGACGAAGGGAAAGGCGGGAATGGATCGCATTTTTTTATTGCTCTTATCACTTCATTATCAAGGACTTCATGACCCGAACTCCTTGTTATAGATATACCTGTTATTGCTCCTTCACGCACAATGCTGAAAAGCACTATGGAACTTCCTTCGAGAAGATAGGCGCGCCCTTCGGGAGGGTATCTCCAGTTATTCATTATCTCATTTTTAATGGCGGACATATAAGAGACATATCTCTCATCCTTTGTGTCAAGGGATATTGTATCCTGGGTATCCTCTGCCAAAGGCCGGTCATTACCCTTCGTGTTTTCAAGAAGGGTATCTGAAACCGAGCCTTCCGGCAGGTCTTCGATCTCCATTCTCATGAGATCAACACGGTAGGTTTTCAGTTCCTTTTTTTCCCAGAAAACAGGATAAAATGTCTGCATACCGGAGAAAATCAGGATATGTGAAAGAAGAGACACTGCCAGGGTGATCTTCATCACTGGCAGGGGGGTGGTGTTATTGAAAGAGTTATATATCAGTTTGAACAGTTTAAGGCCCATTTACCCACAGGTCCGTCTTTTTTTCAAACCACCAGTCTGTACTGTCGGTTTGAAGTATCTCCTTTACGAGATTTTTGGCGTTTTCTGTAATTATCCTCTTCTGGGCATAATGAAGCCATTCAACCGCGTATTTGTTGCCAAGATCCATCTGCTGCTTCAGCTCCATAATGAGATCAATCTGATCAGCGTCCTTCGCCAGTCTGGCCTCGAGGGATTCACACCTGTTGAATTCATCAATTAAGGTCACAATTTCATCCTTGAAGGGGGTGTTCCCGGTAAGATCATTCACCGCGGCCTTTTCATCAATATGATTGTAGCGCTTGTTCACGTAGTTCTGGTCCCCTGTCCGCGCCTCATGAAGATCATGAAAGAGGCACATGAGAACGGTCTTTCCAACATCCGCCTCACTAACCTGACCTGCCAGTATATATCCGATTACAGCCATGCGAAAAGAGTGGTCTGCTACTGATTCATGCCCTGATCCGAGGAACCGGTAGCCTGTTCGCGGGGTCTTTTTCAGCATGCCGACTTCAAAAAGAAAATTAATCGTGTCTTTCATAATACCATCTGAATAGGCCCAGACCGGCAAAATGTCAAGTAAGTTTTAGGTTCACTATAACTTGATTTATTTATCATCAGGGTTTAATATTGTTGAACTCGTAAAAAGTCCCGAAAACGTCATTCCCGCCCCGAATCAAGTCCGGGGTAAACTCCGGCGGGAATCCATAAGTGCCTGAAAACACTGGACCCCGGCTTCCGCCTTCGCGAGACGCGACCTAGCGCTGCTTCGGCGCGACGTCGGTTCGCCGGGGTGACGAAATATCGCGATTTATGACTTTTTACGAGTTTATCAATATTCATATACCTTCACATTGTTAAAGGAAGTGGTAAATGGCGGAAAAAATGAAGATAATCACATATCCTGATCCTGTTTTACGAACAAACGCCGGACCGGTGGAAAATATAGACGGCGATACTCAGAAGCTTATCGACAATATGGCTGAAACAATGTATTTAGCACCCGGAATAGGTCTCGCTGCCGTACAGGTTGGCGTGCCTCTTCGGTTAATCGTTTTTGATGTTCCTCAGGATTCATCTACCAGAAACCTTAACGTATTGATCAATCCGCAGATTGTGTCCTCAGAAGGTTCTGTTACCTATGAAGAGGCGTGTCTTAGTGTTATTGATTATTCTGCTGAAGTGACCAGGAGCGCAAGAATTTTTGTAAAGGGTCTTGACAGGGATGGAAATCCGATGAGCATTGAGGCGGAAGGTCTTGAGGCTGTGTGTCTTCAGCATGAAATTGATCATCTGAACGGCGTACTTTACATTGACCATATAAGCAGTCTGAAAAGGTCCCTCTATAAAAAAAGACTGAAGAAAATCCTTAAAAAACAGACCTTATAACATGAGCTTAAATAAAGAGAAACTTTTTCCAAAAAAACCGCGTATCGTCTTTATGGGGACGCCCGATTTTTCTGTTCCCGCCCTCGATAGCCTTATAAGAAACAACTATGACGCAATTGCAGTGGTGACTCAGCCGGACAGGCCCAGTGGCAGGGGAAGACAGGTTGTTTTTTCACCTGTCAAGGACATGGCAGTCAAAAACAATATAAGGATACTGCAACCGGAAAAGGTGAACACAAATGTTTTTTATGACCTGTTGAGGTCTTTAAAACCGGATATTTTTATAGTTATCGCCTTCGGGCATATTCTTAAAAAGGAACTGTTTGATATTCCTGAATACGGGTCATTCAATATTCACGCATCACTGTTGCCTAAATACAGGGGCGCGGCGCCCATACATCACACAATTCTGAATGACGACCCGGATACGGGCCTTACCCTGATACGAATGGATGAAGGTATGGACACCGGGCCTGTGGTCATGCAGGAAGAGTTGGCTGTGCTGGAAGATGAGACATTTGGCAGCCTTTATGAAAGACTCTCACAAAAATCAAGAGATCTTGTTGTAAAATTTCTCAGGGGCGCAGCGGGAATAAAAGTGGATGAGCAACCGCAGGATGACTCTAAAGCCTCTTACGCGCCAAAGCCTGATCAGGGCAGTTCACCGGTTAACTGGTCTGAATCCGCAAGAAATATTTCATGTCTTGTTCGCGCACTTGATCCCCGTCCGGGGGCATGGACCCTGCTTAATGGAGAAAGGATGAAGCTTTTCTCCTCCAGGGTGTTTGATCATGAATATTCAAGCGGTTGCCCCGGCAGGGTGCATTTAGAACCAAAGGGTATGTTCCTTGTTGAGACCGGAAGGGGGATAGTCGAGATCAGGGAGGTTCAACTCCCGGGAAAGAAAAGAATCCCTGCTGCAGATTTTCTTAACGGCTATTTGGTTCAAAAAGGGACAGTTTTAGGGTGATAAATGACAGACAAGTTATCCAAAAACAGCATCGAAAAGGATAAGTGGATATTTATTATCCTGCTTCTGCTCACCTGCGGAGTTCTGATTGTATCAGCGGTTCTGCTATGGCTGATACCATACATAGGCTTTGAAAAGATCCATCCGAGGCTTCCTCTGATTATGGCCATATGTTTCGCGCTCGCGGTCATGTATCTCATTGGCGGAGGACTCACCCTGGTATTTACCATATTGCGAGGAAAAAACCTCTTTTTCAATCGCAAAATAAGGGGTGTGGTAATAAGGTTTCTCTTTCCCCTGCTGGTGATTACAGGCAAATTTATAGGAATAGGAAAGGACCAGGTGCGAAGGTCTTTTGTTGCCATAAACAACCAGCTTGTGCTTAACGAGGCAAAGAAAGTCCGGCCTGAAAAGCTTTTGATTCTTTTGCCCCATTGTCTTCAGTTTCATGAGTGCAGCGTAAGGATCACCGGCAACATTGAAAACTGCAAGGCATGCGGAAAGTGTAAAATAAAGGATCTTGTGGCCCTCTCCAGAAAATACAATGTGGCCATATCCGTGGCAACCGGCGGAACCCTTGCCAGAAGGATAGTGGTAGAAAAAAGACCCGACATAATAATCGCCGTGGCCTGTGAGAGGGATATGACAAGCGGCATACAGGACAGTTACCCCATCCCTGTATTCGGAATACTTAACAGAAGGCCCTTTGGACCATGCTATGACACTGACGTGGATATGGATCTGGTCGAAAAGGGATTAAGGTCGTTTCTTGGCGATAACAGAGGATAGACCAAGGGCAATAGCCCTTCACGCCCTCATCCGGATGGTTAAATTATCCGATTATTCGAATAATTTCCTCGACAGCCTGTTAATGAATGAGAAGAATCTCGATGACAGGGACCGGGCCTTTATCAGCAATCTTGTTCAGGGTGTTGTTAGATGGAAAGCAAGGCTTGACCTGATCATACAGAACCACGCCTCGCTTCCGGTTCGAAAGATAGACCCGGTTATTCTAAATATACTGAGGCTTGCCCTGTACCAGATATTCTTCCTTGACAGGGTGCCCGATTCCGCGGCAGTAAATTCAGCGGCAAACCAGGCAAAAAAGGAAAAGGGGCACGGCCGCCTTGTATCCTTTGTAAACGGGATACTTAGAAATATCTGCAGAAACAAAGGCAGGGTTGTTTATCCTGACAGGGAAAAAGACCTTGCAGGGTTTCTGTGCGGGTATTACTCCTATCCCGAATGGCTGGTAAACATGTGGCTCAATGAACTGGGAGAGGATTTTACCGAAGGGCTTCTATCAGCCCAGAACAGTTTTCCTGATCTGAACATAAGGGTAAACAGGTTGAAGACCCGCAGGGAACAGCTCATCAGCACTCTCGCGGATAAGGGCGTGATCGCGGAACCGCTGGAATACGCACCCGAAGGTCTGAGTCTCACGGGTTTCAGGGGCAGGATAGAAAAGCTCGATGCATTCAGGCAGGGAATGTTTCAGGTACAGGACCAGGCAGCCCAGATTGTGTCGCATCTTTTGTCACCGGAGCAGGGCGACCGCATTCTGGATATATGCGCGGGCTATGGCGGAAAGTCCGGGCATATGCAGGAGATAATGAGCAACAGGGGAAAAGTCCTTGCTATCGATATGAACCTGGAGAGACTTAAGGCTCACAGGATCAACAACCTGCGGCTGGGTGTGCTCAATTCTCATCAGATTATTGCAGATGCGGGAAGATCACTCTCATGGCTTGAAAGGGGAAGGTTTAACAAGGCCCTTGTTGATGCTCCATGTTCGGGCCTCGGAACAATATCAAGACACCCTGATATTAAGTGGAATAAAAAGGAGAGTGACGTCAAAAGAATCTCCTTTATGCAGAAAAAACTGCTGGAAATGAGTTTTTCTGCTGTTCAAAAGGGCGGTATTGTATTATATGCCGTATGCAGTATATCAAAGCAGGAAAACGAGGATGTTGCAGAGCATCTCCTGAAAATAAACAGTGATATATCACTCGTTGACATGAGGAAAACAGCGCCGGAATGGTGCAGAGGCCTGATAGACGAGAACGGATTTTTCAGGACATATCCGAATATTCATA
>CAZJOB010000049.1:13290-14210 GCA_964547435.1 uncultured Desulfatiglans sp.
GACTGGAGAAAAATATGGGCAAAATAGCACCCTCAATCCTTTCAGCCGATTTTACAAGGCTGGGTGAAGAAATCAGGGCAGTGGAAGAGGCAGGGGCGGATTATATTCACATCGATGTAATGGATGGTCATTTTGTGCCGAACATCACAATCGGTCCTCTGGTGGTAAAGGCTGTGAAAAAGGTCACGAAGCTGCCCCTGGATGTACACCTTATGATATCCGAACCGGACAGATACATAGATGATTTCAGAAAGGCGGGCGCTGATATCATAACCGTTCACAGCGAGGCAGTGCACCACCTGCACAGGTCTATCCAGAGTATAAGGAATGCAGGGTGTAAAACCGGTGTTTCTCTTAATCCGGCAACCCCCGAGGATGTTCTGGAATATGTCCTCGATGATCTTGATATGGTTCTGGTAATGTCCGTGAATCCCGGCTTCGGAGGACAGACATTCATTAAAGAAGTATTGCCCAAGATAAGAAATATCAGGGAGATGATCACCCGAAAAGGGCTTGAAACCATGATTGAGGTGGATGGGGGCATCAATCCCGAGACAATAGGGGATGTGTCATCAGCCGGAGCGGATATCTTTGTAGCAGGATCGGCTATTTTCGATACTGATAACTATGCGGAGGCAATAGGCAGGCTGAGAGAGAGGATGGTGTAAAAAAGGTTTCAGGTTTAGGGTTTCAGGTTACGGGTTTTTTTACCATATGCTTCTGAAATACAAACCTTGAACCTTAACTCTGAACCGGAAAAACATTTTTTCACTTGATATTTTGAATCTCTGTCTCTAAAATACATTTTTTTTATTTACAATGAACGGAGAGATGGCCGAGTAGGCTGAAGGCGCTCGCCTGCTAAGCGAGTGTAGGACCAAAAGTTCTACCGAGGGTTCGAATCCCTCTCTCTCCGCCAT
>CAZJOB010000050.1:0-14137 GCA_964547435.1 uncultured Desulfatiglans sp.
TAAAAAGCTGAATTATACCGCTTCGCGGCAACCTATGAGAAACGAAGTCTTTAATAGTCTCCGTGAAACATCACCTTGTGAAAAATTAACCGTAGGTGCCCCTACAAGTTGTTTTGGCTTTTCCATATACCTTACACCCTAAACCTTATACCGTTTCAGGATCCCTGTGAGTCACAAAGTTGCTTTTGACTTCCTTGGAAGTCCAAAAAACGTCATCCCCGCGAGAGGGTTTTATCCTTTACATTATAACCCGTAAAACTTCACCATGGTGTCCAGCGGCTCCCTGTCACGAAAGTCTTTGTTTACCTCATTATCCCAATCCGGGTAGCCGATACCGATGCCTAAGGCAATGAGTCTGTCCTGCGGCATGCCCAGTTCTTTGTGAATAATATCGGGGTAGACTACCGCCATTGCCTGGGCAATAGTCCCCAGCCCGTAATTCACGGCAAGAAGCATGATATTCTGAACAATGGAGCCTGAATCATACATCCCCCACACATTTATCCCTTTTTCCTGCTCCATGTAGTTTTTATCCATCAGCAGGTAGATACAGGTTGTGGCGCCATAGTTGCGGAAATTGATCAGCATCCGCTGTTCCATTTCTTCCGGTTCCAGATCCGTGGTGCGGCCGCGCCTCTCCTTTATCTGCATCTTTTTGATGCGGGAGGCAAATGGTTCGGGAAATGCATAAGGCCGGGCGACTTCAGACTGTGAGTTCTGCATGGCAGCAACACCGCGCTTTACAAAGGCCTCCTGAATGGCCTTGAGTTTATCACCTGTGGCCACTGCAAATTCCCAGGGCTGAGTGTTGGCCCATGAAGGGGCGCGCATTGCGTCCTCAAGTATCTTTTTCAACAGATCCAAAGGAACCTGATCCGGCCTGAATGCCCTTATACTTTTTCTTTCTCTTATTGCCTGTACAACATCCATTTTTATTCCCTCCTCTATTTTGGATATGATATCAATAAGTTATAGCGGGTCAAGCTGCAATAAAATTTCTTTTCAAGCTGATTTATTATTGATTTTATTTTGCTCTCATTCCGATTGTCCTTTTTACTTCTCCACACATAAGCATGGCATCTCCGAAATACGGATTATGGATTTCTTCAAACTCACTTAGCCAATACGCCCCTTTGTCATCAAATGCCATTGGGCAGTAGGCAATAAAAACCGTATCCAGCTTTACTCCGAATATATCAACCGTCTCGATTACCTGATTACTGAGTGGCGAAAAAACCTCTCTCTGTTTTTCAATGTCATTTGCCTTTAAAATTTCTTCTATTTGCTTTTTCAATGCCGAATAATGCTGCATCCAGATATTATGTGCTTCACCATCCAAAAGTTTCATATCAATTTCAATTAATTCTGATTCAAGTTTTTTAGCATTTGATCTGGAAAGCTGAAAATTGCTTTTTACCAAAGTGTTTTTTAGTTCAAAGTATTGGTTCACAAAACCCGTTAATTGGTCGGCAAACTTTTCAGGAACGGCAAGGGTATTATCTGCTGCTCTGTTCATCATGCTGTAATTACCGCTTAACTGGGCTGCCGCATCTATAACAAACACTCCGTTTGTAACAATTTCTTCGCCTTCGGATAATCCGCTTTCCACAATGTAGTATTCCCCAAGAGAAGCGCCAAGCGTTATTTCTCTCATTTCAAAAGCTGGAAACTCAGCGTCCTGAATTTTTACATACACAACAGAGCGTTTACCCGTCCATAAAATAGATGTATTATGTGCCACCAATGATTTTTCTTTGACAGACAAACCTGCTTTAATTCTCGCTTTAACAAACATTTCAGGTTTGAGCATTTGTTGAGGATTATTTACTTCAGCCCTTACTGGTGCAGTTCTGGTTTTGGGATTGATTAAGGGGTTAATATAAGAAATAGAAGATGTGAACTCCATACCAGGAACAGAGGCAGCGGTAAAACTGATTTCCTGACCAATCCTCAAAAAAGGTAAATCACTTTCATAGGCATCTAAAAATACCCAGACGTTATTCAGGTCAGCAATTTCAAATAGAACTGCGCCTTTGCTTACATAGTCGCCTTTTGCTATTTCCCTTCTGATTACAGTACCCGACAGGTCTGAATATATATCAAATTCTGTCAAAACAACATCACTGTTTTCTATTTCGTTTATTTGAAATTCAGTTATTTTCCATAAACGTAATTTCTCTCTGGCGGCAGTATAAAGTGCCGAATTAATATCTTTGAATTTTGCCGCTTCAATCAATTCTTTTTGGGCGGTTACCAGTTCAGGAGAATAAATGGTTGCTAATTTTTGCCCTTTGCTCACTGCCTGCCCTGTAAAATCAACAAACAGTTTCTCTATTCTTCCGGAATAGTTGGCTGATATTACGGCTAATCTTTGTTCATTCAAAACAATTTTTCCTGTAAGAAAAATTTCGTGTTCCGGTGCAACTGACTTAACTTTTTGAGTTTGCACATTTGCCAGGGCTATTGCTTCGTGTGACATTGTATGTATAAACGGACTGCTCTCTCCCTTATCAGATTTCTGTGCCACAGGAATTAAATCCATTCCACAGATAGGACATTTGCCCGGTTCGTTTTGCCTTATTTGCGGGTGCATAGAACAGGTAAAGATGGTTATCTCTCCCTGTTCATGTGAATGTAGAGGCTCTATAGTGAAGTCCGGCTTGAAAATCAACCAGCCTAATAACAATCCCGCGGCCAGAACTATACCCATTTGAAAAAATCTATAAATAATTATTTTTTTCATTTTTCACCAATTTTAATTCAACGCCCCATTAATCTTTTCATCATAGCCACAGCAATATTGCCATCAATAAGGGCATCTAAATAATTAAAGCGGTAATTCAATAGTTGTCGTTGTATACTCAACACCTCTTCAAAGTTACTCACCCCGGTTGAATACTGTGCGATAAGTATATTCAGCGCCTGATTTGCCAATGATGTCTGGTTTTGATACAAAGTCACTCTTCGTTCGGCATCTTTAAAATCTTTCAAAGCTTCTTCATAGCTTACCATCAATTGGTTCTTCACGTCTTGTTTTTGCTCAATAACCGACTGACGTATCAGCTCCGATTCCCGAACAGATGCCTCATATTTTTTACGCCATAGCGGGATAGTCACTGTCACCATAGGCATCAGCATATTTTTTCCGTTCATCATACTTTCACTATTATGTCTTGGTCTGAAAATACCATATTGTAATCCAACGCCAAACATTGGCAGCCCCTTTTTCCGGTTCATATTTTCCTGTGACATGAAAGCCGCCTCTTCCTGTTCCAGCATTTTCACCATAGGGTTATTGGTTTTAATATTGTCCGGAATTTCAGAAAATGAAACAGGGGGTTGTGCCGGTATTATGTGATCAGACAAAATTACAACCTCATTCTTGGGTCTATTGAGCAACAGGTTAAAGCGTGCAAAAAGTGTAATCTTAGCGTCTTCTAATAATTCCAGATTGCTTTGTAATTCATTGATTTCCATCTGTACACGCAGGACATCTATCATACCTCCTCTAACGCCCATATTGTCCATTTCGCGCATTTGTGGCATATTTCGCGGGGTTAAAGCACTGCCGGATGAAGATTGACCCTGCATGTTCATTCCATCTGTTCCGCTGCCTGAATATAGGGTGTTTTGATTTCCTGAATTATTCAGCCCACCGGAACCGGCGGAATCTCCATTACTTTGTCCACCACTTTTTAATCTTGCAATGGCGATTCGTTCCATTGTTTTCAGTAACTCAATGTTTTCTTTAGTAATGGCAATTTCTTTATCCAGCAAATGAAGAGCATACCAAACGGTTCGAACTTCATAGAAAAGCATTGATTTGGTCTCATTAAAATCTTCAAACTTTGCCTTTGCCATAAAGGTCATCTCATCTTTTGCCGCATTTAATGTCCCGAACCACGGGAACATTTGCATCAATGAAATATCAGCAACCTGTTCGCCTGCATAGCGTTCCATTGGCTTAATAAACAATCCGAAGGAAAGTTGCGGATCGGGTAGTGAACCCACTTGTGGAACTCGTTCCAATGCTGCCTGATATTGAAAATATTTTGCTTTTAAATTTGGATTGTTTTCTGCTGCTATTACCAGATAGTCATCCAGCGTCTGGCTATTTACATTATCTGTAACCAGCAGCAGGGCCAATATAAAAAATATTCGGATCTTCATTTTAACAATTTCCCAATTAAGTATTCTTCTCTGGCTGAATACAGTACCGGAACAACAAATAAGGTTATTAAAGCGACCGTCATTCCACCAAATGCGGGGATTGCCATCGGAATCATAATATCTGCCCCGCGTCCTGACGAAGTCAAAACAGGTAAAAGCGCCAGTAAGGTTGTAGCGGTGGTCATTAGACAAGGCCTGACCCTTTTTATCCCTGCCTCCAAAACAGCTTTTCTCACTTCCTGAATGCTTTCAGGCCTGTTCTTTTCAAAACTTTGCATCAGATAGGTTGATATTACTACTCCATCATCCGTTGCAATTCCGAACAATGCAATAAAACCGACCCATACGGCCACACTAAGATTGAAGGTTTTCATCTGAAACAAATCCCGCATATTTATACCAAAAATAGTAAAATCCATAAACCAGTTTTCGCCATATAGCCAAAGCATTACAAATCCCCCCGCGAAGGCCAAAGCAATGGCTGAGAATATCATCAATGCACCGATTGTTGATCGGAACTGAAAATAGAGAATCAGGAATATCACAAACAGCACCAAAGGCACCACAATGGCCAGCCTTTTTTCTGCTCTCACCTGGTTTTCATAGCTTCCTGAAAATTGATAACTTACACCTGCCGGGACAATCAAATCACCCGATGCTATTTTTTCTTTTAAAAAATTGTCTGCATTTTCTACAACTGTTACTTCCGAATATCCGGCTTTTTTATCTAAAAGAATATATCCAACCAGAAAGGTGTTTTCTCCCCTGATCATCATTGGGCCTGAGCGGTATTCAATCTCCGCAAGTTCACCCAAAGGAATTTGCTGACCAGTTGGCGCCGGAATCAAAACCCTTTTCATAACCTCGGGATGATCACGCCACTCTCTTGCGTACCGCGCGCGGATATTATACCGTTCACGACCTTCGACTGTTGTGCTCAAAGGCATTCCGCCCAAAGCCACTTCAAGGTACATTTGAACATCGGCAATATTTAAACCATATCGCGCGATAGCTATACGGTCGATATTGATTTCCAGATATGGTTTACCCAGACTTCGGTCGGCATAGACCGCTTCAGGTTTTACCGATGGAACTTCTTTAAGAAGCTGCTCAATATTAAAGCTGAACTCCTCAATGCTTTCCAAATCAGGTCCAAAAACTTTTATTCCCATTGGCGCGCGCATCCCTGTTTGAAGCATTACCAATCGTGTTTCAATAGGCTGTAATTTCGGCGCGGAAGTCACACCGGGTATGTCATTGGTTGCCTTTACAATTTCATTCCATATATCATCGGGTGTTTTGATGTGATCCCGCCACTGGCGGTAGTAGTTTCCTTTTCTGTCAGGAATTAGGATGTCATTATCATCTTTAACGAATTCGTTATTCTTATCAACTTTAAACCTGACAGGATATCCATTTTCGTCGGTAATATATTCGGTTTTATAAAGAATGATATTTTCAAACATTGAAACAGGCGCCGGGTCCAGGGCGCTTTCAACCCTTCCTGCCTTACCCACCACCATCGCTATTTCAGGTATTGCCTGAACACGCGTGTCCAATTGCTGCAGGTATTTTATATTGGCTTCAACTCCCGAATGAGGCATTGATGTGGGCATTAAAAGAAAAGATCCTTCATCCAAAGCAGGTATAAATTCTTTTTCCATTCCCGGGAATTTATGCGACAGCGAACTCCAGGCAGAAGATGTCCTGATATCCCACCCTATTTTTTCAGTTAGATCAGGAACAAAACCCAACACCCTGTCAAACCCTAACCATATATTTACGCCAAGAAAAATTATGATGGCGGGCAAAAAAAGAAAAGTCTTTTTATACTCAAGGCACCAGAGCAGAATATTGGAATATAAATGAATAAATATTTTAAAACCACCCAATAACGCCGCAATAATCATAACGATAAAAAGAAAGTTCACAAACAGGTTGTTAGCCACACCAAGGGGCATCCATTCTGCTGCAAGCAAACCTGATACAGCAAACGTGATAATTACAACAGTAACAGTATTGTGATGTCTATTCAGAAGGTCATTAAGGTTAGAGGCAGGTAATTTTCTCTGTTCAGCAAAATAGCTCAAAAGATTATTTAAGCCTAACATCGTGACTGCAATTCCAGCCCAAACCGACCACCGTAATGCAATAATCCCAAAAAGGATCAATAGTGAATTTAGAACCACACGATAATACTTTGCCGGCCTTTTAATGGAAAACAACCAGTGAGCAAAAGCAGGCATCATGAACAGGGTTATGATTAATGCTGCTGCCAAAGCGAATGTTTTGGTATATGCCAATGGCCCGAAAAGCTTTCCCTCGGCTGCCTGCAAAGCAAAAACAGGGAGAAAACTCACAATAGTTGTTGAAACTGCCGTAAGTATGGCCGATGAAACTTCGGTTGATGCATTATAAACTGTTGTGAAAATTGATTGACCCGGTGGGGCTTCGTCATAGTGCCGGAGAATATTTTCATTGAGAATAATTCCTAAATCCACCATTGTTCCAATTGCAATGGCAATGCCTGAAAGGGCAACTATATTGGCATCCACATTCAGGTATTTCATTAAAATAAAACACATCAGCACCGCGAGTGGAAGTAATGCTGAAATCATAAGAGAAGCCCGCAAATGAAAAACCATGATCATAATGACAATGATGGTAATGAGTATTTGCAAATTTATGGCTTTATTTAGCGTCCCAAGGGTTTCGTAGATTAATTCAGTACGATCGTAAAATGGCACGATGGTTACTTTTGAGACAGTACCGTCAGCAAGCGTTTTTGAAGGCAACCCCGGGCTTATTTCTTTGATTTTGTTTTTGACATTTTCAATCGTTTTCAAAGGGTTGTCTCCGTAGCGGGAAATTACCACTCCCCCGACAGCTTCTGCTCCACCCTTGTCCAGAAAACCACTATGACCACGCGGTGCGGGGCCGATGTTTACCTTAGCAATGTCGCGTATCCGCAAAGGGGTATTATCACTTACTTTAACGACTGCCTGTTCAATATCCCGTGTAGTTTTTACATAGCCCAATCCACGCACATAATACTCGGCCATGTTTATCTCTACGGTATTTGCCCCCACGTCAAGATTGCTCTGCCTGATGGCTTCCATCACCATCATCATGCTTACGTTGTGGGCTTTCATTGCAACAGGGTCAAGGTCAACCTGGTACTCTTTTACAAACCCGCCGATAGATGCCACCTCTGAAACACCTTCTGCGGAGGTGAGAGCATAACGCACATAGTAATCCTGAATAGTTCTTAATTCATGAGGGTCCCAACCACCGGCAGGGTTTCCGTTTTCATCCCTGCCTTCTAAAGTGAACCAGAAAACCTGCCCCAGCGCTGTAGCATCAGGGCCTAAAATTGGCGAAACACCATCGGGCAATAGATCAGCAGAAAGGGAATTTAGTTTTTCTAAAACCCTTGTCCTGGTCCAATAATATTCTGCGTTTTCATCGAAAATAATCGCGATAAAGGAAAGTCCGAACATGGAAGTGCTGCGAATCGATTTTACTTCCGGCAAACCGAGCATTGAGGTTGTAAGCGGATAGGTAATCTGGTCTTCAACATCCTGCGGGCTTCTGCCCATCCATTCAGTTAAAACAATCTGCTGGTTTTCGCCAATATCAGGAATGGCATCAACCGGAACCGGATCTCTCGGCAAAAAATCAATGTTCCAGTTAAAAGGCGCCGTTACAATACCCCAGCCAGCAAACAAAATAAGCAGAAGCATCGTAACGAGCTTGTTTTCAAGAAAGAATTTTATCAGCTTATTGAGCATAATTAAGATTTATAAAAACATTTAATGTTTATGTCCCTGATGGTTCATACTCCTTTCATATTTGCAGCAGGCGGGTAACTTATTATAAACTTCGTCATCGGCCTTCTCTGTTTCGGTGTCATGACCAACCCTGGCAATGTTCCTGTGGATGGTCTCAAGTTTAATTTTTGAAGGAAGGTATTCTACTTTCAGGATTTTTGTTTCCACATCCCAGACAGCGGAGATTACACCATCAGTTTTGGCTGCTTTTTCAATCCTGGCTTTACACATTTCACATTTCCCAGATACCTTAAACTCGGCTGTGCGAGGTTGTTCCTGATTGTCTGCCCATAATAAACCACTCCAGGAAACAAAGGCAATTATTGTTATTAAAATCGTTGTTTTCATAATCAATCCCCTTAAAAGTGTATTTGTTAAAATGTAAGTAGCCTGGTATTGTATGTCAACAATTAATCTCTCTCCCTCTTGCCGTTCAGCATATGTTCAAAAGGGTATTGACTGTTAAAAATCTATTTATTACATTGAATGTCACTTATCCGGCATAACACTGGCAACATCTGTCACCTTTGACCATGATCATCCCTTTTGAGTAAAAGCTCAGATGGGGAAGGAAGGCCATTTAGATATTCTGTATTCCGGATGGAAAAAACGACGCCAGAACTTTCCGCACCAAAGCAGCGGACAATCCTTTAATCATAAGGAGTAGATATTATGAAAATATTTTTTCTTAAAGTCTTAATCCTGAGTCTGCTGACATCCCCGCTGTTGTATGCCGGGTCCGTGACCGTGGAGATGGACCTGAAGGACCGGGGCGCTGATATTAATCCTTTCATTTACGGCCAGTTTATCGAGCACCTTGGGCGCTGCATCTACGGAGGAATATGGGCCGAGATGCTTGAGGACCGCAAGTTTTATTTTCCGATAACTGAAAAATATGCGCCCTATGTGAATTTGATTGACACGGATTATCCGGTTGTCGGCGCCTCCCCCTGGGAGATTGTTGGAGACCCCTCTCTGGTGACCATGGTCAGGGAGGATTCCTTTGTCGGGGACCATACGCCTCACCTGAAGGCCGGGGCCGTGATACGTCAGCGTGATCTGGGGGTTGTCTCGGGTAAAAAATATGCGGGCTATATCTGGTTAAAGGCGGACAGCGATGGAGACGTGAGGGTAAGGGTCTCTCTTGGATCCGGCGACGGCCCCGGTGAAGGAAGTATAATCAGCACGGTAAAAGGCGAATACACAAAATGGGTATATGATTTTGAGGCCGTTGAAGACACGGACAAAGCGATATTTTCAATCGAGGTCCAGGAGGGAGAGGTCTTTGTGGGCACTGTTTCCCTTATGCCCGCGGACAACATCAACGGCATGCGAAAGGATGCCATCGCCCTGCTTAAGGAACTGAACTCCCCTCTTTACCGCTGGCCCGGGGGCAATTTCGTAAGCGGGTATGAATGGCGAGACGGCATTGGTAATCGGGACCGCCGGCCTCCCAGAAAAAATCCTGCTTGGACAGGGGTGGAGCATAATGACTTCGGCACTGACGAATTCATCACCTTTTGCCGCGAGGTAAACGCAGAACCCATGATTGCGGTAAACACGGGTTTTGGAGACGCCCATTCCGCGACCGAGTGGGTGGAATACTGTAATTCCGAAGAGAATACAACAGGCGCCGGATATCGGATCGAGAACGGTCACATTAAACCTTTCAACGTGAAATACTGGTGCGTGGGCAATGAGATGTTCGGCAACTGGCAGCTCGGGTTCATGCAGTTGCAGCATTACACCATCAAACACAATATGGTGGCAACGGCAATGTGGGAGGTTGATCCTGATCTTGTTCTGGTAGGTGTCGGCGATGCCTATACCATCAATGAAGAGTATGACCCGGACTCAAAAAAACGCAAACGCACCTGGTCGCAAGGCATGCTGGAAGAGAGCGCGGACCGGATGAGCATGATCTCCGAACACTTTTATGTGGGCAGGGTTCCCTGGACACAGGAAGAACGCAAACCTGTGCTTGAGCATGTGCCCATGGCCAAGAATGCCATACGTGAGCGCGTTGAAACCCATAAGAAACTTCAGGCTTCAATAAAAAGTCTGAACGGCCGTTTTGTGCCTGTTACCATTGATGAATGGAATTACTGGCATCGTGACTATGTTTATGGAGAACTGGGGTGCGTTTATGACCTTCAGGATGCCCTGGGCATTGCCATGGGCCTGCATGAATTCTTTCGCCAGACCGAATATATTCACGCGGCAAACTATGCCCAGACAGTGAATGTTATCGGCGCGATCAAGACCACAAAAACCAAGGCGGAATTTGAGTCAACGGGCCTGGCCCTCAAACTCTACAGAAACCGCTTTGGTTCAAAGCCTCTTAAATTCAATGGAGAGATCAGCAGCCTGGATGTGATGGCCGCACTGAATGAAGCAGAGACCGTGCTTACCGTGAGCATGGTAAATCCCACGAATGAAGAGGTCACATTGCGCATAAATGGTCTGGATCTTCCCGCGAGCGCCGTTCAGTATGTACTTACAGGCGAAAAGGATTCTTCTCACAATGCCCCGGGCATGGAGCGAGGAGTGGATATTCTTGACCTTGGCAGAGTATCGATTGCCGACGGCCTGAAGGCAGCGCCTTTAAGCGCAAACATATGGGAAATCTCCTTTTAAGATATTGCGAGAAGCCCCCGGCTGACTCTTGCCGGGGCAGGCTCCATTCGCCGGGGTGACGAAATATCGTGATTTTTGACTTCCAAGGAAGTCAAAAGCAGCTTTGTGACTCACAGGGATCCTGAAACGGTATAAGGTTTAGGGTGTAAGGTATATGGAAAAGCCAAAACAACTTGTAGGGGACCTGTGCCTGGCCCGCCATCTTGTCGCGTCATAGCTTTCTGCGAAGACGGAAGCTTTGGCGACGGCGGCTGTCTGCCCGGTATGTGCCCATAAGCAACCCATGGCGGGCCGACACAGAGGTCGGCCCCTACGGTTAACTTTTCACAATGTGCCGTTTCAGGGAGACCATAAAAGACTTCGTTCCTCATAGGTTGAAGCGAAATGGCATGAAACAGCTTTTTACGAGTTCATCAAGATTGAAGTCGTGTGCTCACATGCGCTGTTTCAGCAGGTCTTTGACCTATGGATTTGCCAGGATAATGTCTCCGGCAATAACGACTGCCTTTTGCATCACCTTCACGCAGCCGCCGAATTGTTTTTTCATTACATCCCTGCACCTTGTTGAACCGAATTCCTGAGTAAACCTGTCAACAAACTGTTTCGCATAGCCCATGGAAGATCCGCGATTTCCCTTAATTGATTCGAAATAGAAACCTATTGCAAGCAGGGATCCGGATACAGCCCCGCAGGTCTCTCCGCTGCCCGCTATGCCTCCGGCAAATGGAAGCAGCGCCGGGATGGTCTCATCGGCATTCAGAAGAAATTGTTCATTCAACGGCGCGAAACTGCGTTGAGAGCAGGCGCCATATGTGGATTTTTCCACCTTTGCCTCCAGTTCACTGAAGATCTCTTCTTTTGTTATGCCGTTGTTCGATGCGAAAACACTGGTTATTACACCGGGAAATGCCAGCAGTGTCAATCCGGCAGTGCAGCCGAGGCTGCGTGCAAAAAATGTTCTTCGGTCAATCTTTTTCTGGTCAACATTATCTGCGCTTTCACATGAATCCATAATCTGCTCCTTATTTAATTTTTTAAACCGGAATTCAACAATCTTGCGACAACATATAGCAGAAAACACGGCAGAAATATAATAAATTTTAAAGGCAGCCGCGATTAAGGTTAACCTGGATCTGATGCTGGTCAAACGCCGAATGACCCTTTCCGAACTGTCTGAAAAGGTGGGGATAACACTGGCCAATCTTTCAATACTAAAGTGCGGCAAGGCAAAGGCGATAAGGTTTTCAACGCTTATCGCCCTGTGCGAGGCCCTGGACTGCACGCCCGGCGACCTTCTGGAGATTGAGAGGGAGGAGACCAAGGCATAAAGATTTGGATGTATTCGATAAAAGGCTTTATTAAGGAGCATGATCTTATCACCTCGCAGTTCGATTCAGGGGCATACCCAACTCAGGGCTAAAAAAAGCCATTCCCCGATTTCCTGTGGACTGCTCTAACACCATATGCTATCTTTCGATATACTTAATTTTTGATGGTCTCGTAAAAAGTCCCAAAAACGTCATTCCCGCGCAGGCGGGAATCTATAACTGCCTCTAAAGACTGGATTCCCGCCGGAGTTTATCCCGGACTTGATTCGGGGCGGGAATGACGAAAAAAGCAAAAATCTGACTTTTTACGAATTCATCAATTTTCAATAAGATAAACCGCAGGAAATCCGGTGAACCGGATTCCATTGAAAGAGTGGAGGTATGTAATGTCAAACCATCTGATTTCAGGCGTTATGAATCCCGAAATAAACAGGGAAGGAGGCCTGCCCGAAACCGCGTTTCTGGCTGAAAGCGCCTACAATATGGCGAAACGCCCTTCTTCTATGGAGAATAAGACAATTTATCTTGTGGATACCGGCTTCGGCGGAAGCTCAAGATTTATGATCCAGTTGCAGAAATGGTTTGCCGAAAACATGCCGACAGTAAAAACCGTGCGCAGAAGAAAACCTGGCATTCCATTCATGGGGCATGTTCCGGAGTTATGGAACGAGATTCGTGAAAAAGGAGACGCCGCTGTCCTCGGAGTGGCGGGCTGACCGGGCTGCGTCGGTGGAGTTGCCACCGGTTGCAGGGAACTGGAAGCCATGGGAGTGCCCGCGGCAGCCCTTTCAACCTTTGCCTTCAAAGAGGCCGTTGAAGGAGGGTTCGGAGGCGATACGCCCTTTATCTATACTCAGCACCCGGTGGTGGGTGAGTCCGATGACGCGCTAATGGCATATATTAAAGGCGAGGACCCTGAAACCGGAAAGATAGTCTTTGATGAAATCATCGACACCCTGACAAAACCGCCATTAAAGAGAGAAACAGCAGAAAACATTCAGGATATTGTAATGCACGGCATTTTAAAACCTGATACCGAAGACAACCTTCAGCGCCTTTTTTACGAGAAGGGCTGGACAGACGGGTTGCCGGTAATCCTTCCCACGCGGGAACGTGTGGAACGAATGCTGACAGGCGTCAGCGTATCCCCGAATGATGTGGTGGCGGAACCAAATCCCTACAATCCGGTAAAGGTAACAGTTACCGATGTGGCGATAGTCGCTGTAATGGCCGGCGCCAGACCCGAGCACCTGCCCGTGATCCTTGCCATTGCCTCCACAGGCGAGCGTGCCATACCCGGATCAACCACACCCTTTGCGGGCATGATAGTAATAAACGGCCCCATAAGAAACGAGATAGGCATTAACTCAGGCATAGGCGCGTTCAGCCCTGTAAATATTTCCAACTCGACCATCGGAAGGGCATGGACACTGCTGGGCCATGTGTCGGGCGGAAACAGAACCAAACACACTCTTTGGACATCACAGGGAAACGGCATCAGCTACAACAACCTTTGCATAGCGGAGAATGAGGAAAGGAGTGTCTGGGAGCCTTTCCATGTGCAGAAGGGATTCAGGCCGGAAGAAAATATCGTCAGTATCTTTCGCGGCTGGACCTTCAGCCACAGCATGGGGGCCGCGTCCCTGCGATCCCATGCCGAAGAGGCGGCCATACTGCTGCAGGCCTTCTCCGCCTTTAACGGCTCGGCGACCATTATTCTGGATCCATCCGCAGCAAGGATCGTGAAGGAAAAAGAAGGGTGCGCCACAAAAGAGGATTTCAGCAGGGTTATCTCAGAGAAGGTCGAGATGACAGCGGACCGCTTCTGGAAGACTGATTACGTAGATTTTCTTACTGGCCCCATGGCGGAAAATGGCGTTGAACCCTACGCAACCTGGAAAAAGCTGCCCGGAGATACCGTCATCAGGCCCTATCATGACCCGGCCAATATCAATATAATTGTGACAGGAGGAGAAACAGGACCCTATCTGAAGGCCTGTGATTTCGCGTATTCGGCAAGTGTCTCCATAGACAAATGGCGCGCCGGAACCAGCGACATGTGCGCCGATGGAGCATGCGGTCTGCAAGATGAATTGGTTGATTATGATTGATCAGGAAATAAAAATCCTTTGAAGAGGCTGAAAGAGCTAAACGCCGCGTTAAAAAAACTTG
>CAZJOB010000051.1:0-14057 GCA_964547435.1 uncultured Desulfatiglans sp.
TTACCTCCCTCCGTCGCACCGAAAACGGGCAAGTTCTTTTTGTTGCTGTTTTGCCGATTCTATTACTGTTTCTACTTCCGCGATAGGTTGACCCTGGGCAATCCCGACCAGAATGGCGAATTCGGCGCACACCTCCGGTGCCGGTCGACAGCGAGATCCTGCCCATATTTCTTTAATCCCCTGCTCCTGGAAATCATTGACAAAATCTTTCAGGATGCTTTCCGCCTCAGCTATATCCGAATAGGGGAGAACCGTAACAAATTCATTGGTGCTGAGGCGTGTGGAAAACCCTCCTATAGCGCTAAAGTTCTTTTCGATATATACTCCCATTTTTCGTATTGCCTCCTGTGCCGCCTCGTAACCTAAATTGGTTATGATGGCATTCAGTTCCTCCAGCGTAAAGACCACAACGGAATAAGTTTCCCCGGGACCTCTTCGTTTCAGCGCAGTGTGATTGAGAACTTTGAACTGTCGTTTGGAGTAAAGGCCTGTTAATTCTTCCTGCAGCCCTTCCAGGCTATTGATAACTTCATTTTGGAACGGGTGAGAAAAATTTTCCAGATCTTCCGGTGTACCTTGAAAAACGATGTTTCGATCATAAAGAACAAGGATGCGATCTGAAATAAAATACACATCAGGGATTTCATGGCTCACCAAAATCGCCGTAAAACCGAATTTTTTCTGATACTGGGCAATCATGCTCAAGATGGCGTTTTTCCGGACCGGGTCCTGGCCGGAAGTCGGTTCATCAAAGAGCACAATGCGGGGATCGGTTACCAGGGCGCGTGCCAGCGCTGTCCGTTTCTGCATGCCCCCGGAGAGTTCTGAAGGGTATTTATCTGTCGAATCACTGAGCTCTGTCTGTTCAATTCTGGCTATTACCCTGCTGTTGATTTCTGATTTACCCAGGTTTGTTGTTTCCTGCAACGGGAGGGCGATATTGTCATAGACGGTCATGGAATCGAAAAGTGCATTGTCTTGAAACATGTAGCTTATCTGGGCGAGGCCGGCAGCCATTTCTCTTTTTTTCATCTTGTTTATGGGATTGCCCCGGAAAAGAATGGTCCCTTCATCCGGTTTGAGCAACCCGATGATATGCTTGAGAAGCACACTTTTACCTGAACCGCTGAGACCGATAATAGTTGTAACCTGCCCTTCATAGATCTGCAGGTTGACATGCTCAAGAATTGTTCGCGGCCCGAATCGTTTGGCAACATCCCTGAATTCAATTAAAGGAGTATCCATAAGTTTATCCCCGGCTGAGCAGTGATGTCACAACGTAGTCTGACACCAGAATAAGAACACAGGAGAGCACGACGGCCGAGGTAGTAGCGAGAGCAACGGCCTTGGCGCCATGACTTTCCTCGCGCCTGTGTGCAAAATAACCCTGATAACAGCAGACCGTGGATACGATTATGGCAAAAACAACAGACTTGATGAAACCGTCGGTGATGTCTTTTATATCCATATCGGCCTGAACTCGATACAAATAAGTGCCTGAATTCGCGCCCAGAAGAATAACGCCGGAGACATAACCCCCGATAATACCGATAAGATCGAACAGCGCCGTGAGCAAGGGAAAGCTGACAATGGAAGCTGTAATCCTCGGGATGATGAGGTACCTGAGCGGATCAATGCGCATGGTCTCAAGGGCGTCAATCTGCTCGGAGATACGCATGATGCCAATCTCCGCGGTGATGGCTGAGCCTGCCCTGGCAGTAATCATGATGGCGGTAAGAACAGGCCCCAATTCCCTGACCAGTGACAGGCCTACAAGGGTGCCAAGAGCGTCCTGCGCACCGAATTTGACCAGCGCGTAATATGACTGAAGACCCAGGACCATGCCGGTAAACAGGCCGACAAGCAGAATTATCATCGTGGACTGTGCCCCGATGTAATATACCTGCTGAACGACCTTGCGCAGTTGTCTGGGCCGCAGGCTCTGCGCGAATGCCAACAGGAGAAAAATCGCCGATGCGCCCAGGTTGTTGATCCAGCCAATCGCTTTTCTGCCGAAAAGGGTAAACACTCTCATCATAACCAGATCTATAACCTTATTCATCATTCCTCCAGTTTAATCCCCCTTGAGCAGCCGTGTTAAGTTTTGCGCGCACCAATCTTAAAATCACTAAACTACTGCGCACATGCATTCAATTAGTTCATTCACTTCAACAGTCGCGATACCGGTTTTAAGATCAGGATACGCATATCCCTCGGGCCTGTCGTTCTCAGGTTTATTAATCATTCGCCCAAACAGGTTTTGTTTCATCTTTTTTTTGCTTCCTCTTTTCCCTGAGTGTTTGTCTGCTTTTTTTCTGTTCTTCACGTCTTCCCTTATCTTTTTTCCCTTTGTCTCCCATTTTTGTCTCTTTTCAATGAAAATAATTTCCATTCAATAAGCGTTCATTAAATTACACCAGCATGAGTCTTTGATCCCTGAACCTGCTCAGTCACCTGGAATTTTGAAGGTAAAAAATAATATTCCGATTCCCCTTTCTCTTCTCTTACCGCTGAAATGAAATCAGCATATACCTTTCGATTCAGCCGGAGATTATACCTGTATGAAAGATTGCCCACCAGGCTGATCAAGGGTTCGCGACGGTTTAGTATATTACTCCACAGCCTTTTTAAAATCCGCGGTATGGAATAAAAATCCTGATCGCACGAGAGCATTTCATTGATTATCTGTTCGAGAGATAAATGTTTATAACGGGCTACCGGAAAGGTCAGGGTGTAATACCGCCAGTCTTCAGGAAATCTGTTCAGCGCAATGCGTTTCTCTGATTTCATCTGATCCCACAGGCGCGTGCCTGGCAGTGGCGTGAGAAATAACGTGTTGAGGCTATCCACTCCATATTCGCGGGCAGTAGTTGCGATCTGTTTTCCGATGCCCTGCTTGTCTGCATCCAGACCGATGATAAAAGACCCCACAACAAGTATATGATGTTTTTGTATACGTCTCACAGAGGCGCGAAGATCCTGGCTTTTCTGAAGATTGATTTTTTTCCCTACTTCCTTAAGTCCTTCAACTGAAGGGCTTTCAAAACCTATAAAAACTCCTCTGCATCCCGCCTTTTCGGCAAGGGTCAGGAGTTCTTCGTCATCAGCAAAGTTAATGCCCGCCTGTGCTACCCATTCCTTTCCTGAGTTATCCAGCCTTATGGCCCGGAATAATTCCTTTGCGCGTTCAACATGCCTTTTACTGGTTCCAATGAGGTTGTCATCCACAAACAGTACACGTTTTTCCTGAATCATCCGGAATTCTTTTACCACATCCGAAATGGGCCGCTGGCGGTATTGTGCTCCGTTAAAGGCGGTTACGCTGCAGAAATTACAGTTCAATGGACAACCCCGCGTGGTCTGTATGGCGCCGAAGGAATATACCATGGGCAGCAAATCATGTCGGGCAAATGGGACTTCTTTTATTTGAGCAAGTCCTCCTTCATACAGGCCCTTCAGGCAACCCTGTCGGGCGTCCTTCAAAACCTGATGCCAGACGCTTTCCGCCTCCCCTGTGACAACCGAGTCCACACGTTCCATAACCTCCTCCATGCACATGGTAGCATGAATGCCTCCCATAACGACTGGTATCCCCAGTCGCCTGAAATGAGCGGCAATTTCATAGGCGCGGCTGGCCTGAGAGGTAAAAGCTGTAATGCCTACAAGGTCCGGCAGAGGCATAGCCTCATAGTCCGGCATGCCGAGGTTTTCGTCCACAATTGATATCTTCCACTCCGGCGGAGTCAGACCCGCCAGAACCATAAGGCTGAGCGGTTTCCAGACACGATAGCGGTTCCATCGGCTTTCTTTTACCTTGACAATGCTTACAAGCGAGTTGGATGGGTTAATCAGATATAGTCTCATGGTGTTTATTTCCTCCTTTATGTATGACACATCCTTTCACCACAAAAATAACAGTAACATGTTTAATGTGAATATCTCCCTTCTACAGCTCTTAATTTCATAAGTGCTCAGTAATGCAGGGTAATCGTCAGATTTAGGGTTTCACCGTCGTATGTGAATGTGGCGGCGGAGAACGAAGGCGCGCTGAGAAATGTTTTCGGGTTGTTTGAAAAGCCATAGCCTTCCTTCGGCGCCCCCAGCCAGTTGGTGTCAAGCTTACCGTTTCTGTTTTCATCATGAATAACGGCAAGCGCATAAGTTCCCGGCAGTATGCCTAAAAAATCGCAACGCGCCTGCTTATCCCGAATTTCTATTGCCATTATACTGGTCGCGTGGCGCAGGTATTCGATCGGGAAACCGGCCGGAGATTCAAAAAGCGCACAAGCTATGGTTCCCGTGCTGTTTTTAATACTGAGAATTTTTATGTGAATACCGGGGCAGGATGATGATTGGGCAGAGTCGGCCCCGATATTGCTCACAAAAGCCAGCACTGCAAACAATATAAAGCACCGAATTTTCACTCTCTATTCCTTTATCACATCCTTCTGAGTTACCGAGTCTTCATCCCGCATCTTTTTTTCCACTTTGGCCAGAAGCTCGGCTGTACTTTTTTTGAGATCTTTGGTTCCCCCGGTTCTCTGAAATGCGATGACTGCAATGATTAAAGCAATAATGGCAATGATAAAATTTATATATCCCATAATAAAATCTCCTTTTTTACAGGGTTAAAGAACATGAAAATCCATTTAAATAAGCCTTTTTGCCGGCAACCTGTCCCTTTTAGAACGGGTTTCATGCTGATTTCCGGAAGGTCTTTACAAAGCTAAATAATATATATCTCACATATCTTCCGGTAGTGATGGCCGTATATCGCCAGAGTGATTGCCAGCGGCAGCAGCCTGGGCTTACGGAACAGTGTCCAGATCAGCAGATGCCAGTATTGGAGGCGTTCTTTGCCCAGAATACCAAGCCGGATGCAGGATCGGAAGAATGCCAGAATCCTCTGGACATCTATGGGTATTGTAATGTTATGGGTTTTAACTTCTTTCAAAAGATTTCTGACTCTCCGGTAGAAATAATGAGGAGAGTATATCTGTTTCATAATCGAACGATACCCCTCCAATAACCTGTCCAGGCCCATTTTGGGAATAATATTGGTGGTTCCGTCGACATTGTCGCCTGAAAACGTTATGGTCACCCTGTCTTCTCTCTGCAGCCGGTCAAACAGCCGTGTTCCGGGAGGCGCCTGGAGTATTCCGACCATCGCAGCCGCGATTCCGCTTTGCTGAATAAAATCAATCTGCCTCTGGAAAATAGAAGGGGTGTCATTGTCAAAACCGACAATAAAACCGCCCATTACCTGTAACCCGGCCTGTTGAATAATCTTTACGCTTTGAAGGAGATCACGGTTCCGGTTCTGTGTCTTATGACATTCCGTGAGACAGGCATCATCAGGCGATTCGATACCGATAAAAACCGAATCAAATCCAGCCCTTACCATCAAATCCAGAAGTTTCGGGTCATCGGCCAGATTGATGGATGTCTCGGTAAAAAAGGTGCATCCTTTTTTATTTTTTCGCCATTCAATCAGGGCGGGCAGCAGCCCTGTTTTTAGAAATTTCTTATTTCCGATAAAATTATCGTCAACAAAGAATATGGGGCCATGCCATCCGGCTTCATAGATGTTATCCAGCTCCGAGATAACCTGTTGCGGAGTTTTCATTCGTGGGTGATGACCGAAGAGCACCGTTACATTGCAAAACTCGCAGTTAAAGGGACAGCCCCTTGAAAACTGAATGGCCATGGACGCGTATTTTTTTGTGCGTATCAGTCCATATGAGGGAACCGGGCTGTGTTGAAGCCCACAGAAACCGGATGTTTTATAGACCTTTTCCGGATGGCCGTTTTTCAGATCTTCAAGAAATCGGGGCAAGGTAATTTCCGCCTCGTTGAGGACAAGGTGGTCGACCTCCCCGAATGCCTCAGGTTCCGCGGTAAAAAGCGGACCTCCCGCTACTACCTTCAAACCCTTCTCCCTGCAGCGGGAAATAATCTTTTTCGCCGATTCCCTTTGAACCGCCATACCTCCGATAAAAACCAGATCGGCCCACGAAAGGTCATCATCCGACAGGTTTTCCACATTTATATCCACGAGGCGCTTTTCAAAATTATCCGGCAGCAGAGACGCGACGGTCATCAGTCCAAGAGGCGGAAAGGCCGCCTTTTTTCTAATAAAACTCAAGGCATACTTGAATGACCAGAACGTGTCCGGAAATTTCGGATAAATCAGCAGGATTCTCATAGTGTCTCCTTCATCGTTATTATTGAGGCTCCTCTGCCCCTGATAACCTTTATCATCTCTTCTCCTTCCGTAAGGGAGACAGTGTGGACCTTCATCTTCAGAGGTTTGGAAAGAAGACTCTTTGTGCCGAGCAGAATGCTGAATCGTTCAGATAGAATATGATGTTCAAGATCTTCGCGTGCTTCCCACTCCTCAATCAGATTGAATACTGTACTGTCATCAATATCCTGAAAAACATCATAACTCAGGCAGCCCTTCTCATTTCCCCCTGTCTCCATCATTGAGATTAGTGTCTGCATAACCTCTTTCCGCTTTTCCGGAAGTGTATCTATAATCATTCTGGCTAAGATCATTTCAGTCTCCTGTAATCAATACCGGCATTTAAGTGTTATTCTGTTGATTATTTTATTTTTCATTACATAATCTCCTTCTTTTACTATCTATACACTCAATATTCGTGCCATGCCGAACACATCACGAACCGTGTTATCCATCAAGCTGATTTAAAAGGGTAATCGGTTAAAAGCTCATCCGGGACTGGCCTTGAAAACTATTTTTTAAAGGGTCATATTTACTCAGATGGTCATATATGATTCTTTTCGAGGCGCTTTGATTTTATGATTACAAAATGATAAGAGTAGATCGAAAGTTATCAAAAAACAGAATACAAAAATGCCGTTATTTTACCGGTCACTGATCTCTTTTTTTAATAGTATGAGATGGCCGTAAAAGATGCACGCGCATTCGAGTAAATGTTTTTTAAATAATAAACATGTTCTTCCTATATGAGCGCCAGCGCCCCTTGAATAGTTTTTCGAAAATCTGCTATTCTAAAAGGTTTGAATAAAACTGAGTAAAAAGGTCCTTTTTCCACCTTCTTGAGAACCTCTTCTTTGTTAGAGCCAGTTAGCAGCACAATTGGCGTTTTAGGAGACTTTCTTTTAATGTTGATGGCCAGGCTCAAGCCATCCATGACCGGCATATTAAGGTCAGTTAAAACTATATCGAAAGAGTCGGCAATAAACAGAGAGAGCGCTTCAATACCGTTTTCAGCAAGCGCCACCTCAAATCCCATTAACTCAAGAAATTCGGAAACCATGTCCAGAGTGGCCTCGTCATCATCAGCCACCAGTATACGTCCGGATATCGCTTCCTCTGCTTTTAAGCCTTGGGATTTTTTCATGTCTTTTCTCCTATTTTCCTCAGGGATTACTTAGCTCGGCCACGGCCTTTTTGTAGGCGCTGCCTAAATCCTCCAGGGCCGCATCGATTCCTGATTTTATCTGGTCCCACGCGTTCCCGCCGGAAGATTTTAGCTCCTTAAGCTTTTCAGACGCCTCATCTCTCTTTTGACGCAATAATGTCAACTGCTGTTCAGCTTTTGCTTTTCCATCCTCTCCCAGATTTTCAGCCATCACCTGAAGTTGATCAATTTTCTGTTTGTATTCATCAAGTTTGATTTCTGACTGTTCAATAAATCTCTGCATCTGCTCCTGAGTATAGGCCTTGGTTGTGTCATAAGCCTCCCTGACCTCCTCTTTTACATCTTCCCCGGACACGGTTGCGGGTTCACTCTTTGTTTGATCCTTCTCACCGCAACCAGGCAATACAACTAAACCCACCAGCATTATCAAAATTAACCCTTTTATTACTGTATAGTTTTTCATTTTAAATCCTCCTTTACATTATTATATATCCAAGGTTCATGCCAGACAGAGTAAGCGCCAGGCTATTTGATATAACATATTGATATATCAATATTTACTAGATCCTGTAGGCTCTATGAAGGAGGCCGGGTTGACCCAAATATTGATCATATATGATAGACTGGTTATATATGACCGCTGTCTTGGTATCTTTCATTTAAAGTGAGACCCTGTGGGATATCCCGCCTCCCCGGATTTGGGATTTAGCTCGCGCTCATCGCACGCAATGATGATTACAATGCTTTCCGTCCCTGAATGACGCGGACCAGCACCACAACAATAGCGATTACGAGCAGGATATGAATAATTCCACCCATCGTGTATCCGCTAATCAATCCAAGCAGCCACAGGATCAAGAGTATCACAAATATTGTCCAAAGCATGTTAGTCTCCTTTCTTTTCTTAATGTTATAAATATATTTTAATACAAAGGCCTGCACACCCGAACCCTTATCGAGTAAGTGGTTGGCCTGATCTGGCATCCGGCGACGACGCAGGACAGGAACAACATGATTCGGTGGGGTGTAATCCGCTGTCGCCTTTCGGTTAAGCCGGTATAAAGAACCCCACATCATTATGCTACTTCCCGACGACCTTTTTGATCTCTCCAATCTTTTCCTGAACTTTACCGGTTTTGCTTTCCTTTTTGCCTTCGTTCTCCAGGTCGGCATTCATGCTTGCTTTACCGGCGAGCTCTTTGATTTTACCCTTCACCTGGTGCATTTTCCCTTCTACATCATCCCTTGTGCTTGATTTCATGATATTCCTCCTGTTAAATTTTGATTTAATTGTCATCTAAAAGCCGAAATAGACCGAGAGATGCCCGCGAAGATCACCGGCTTTCTTGCTCCCGCCTTCGTTAATTACCCGAGCCAAATCGAAGCGCATATTGAAATTCCTCTGGATATTCCACCGAAATCCAGCTCCAATGCTGGCGATTGATACTTTTTGTCGATTTTCTCCAGCCAATGGATTGTTGGTGGCCCTGGCGCTATCAAAGAACAGCAAGCCGCGCAGGTTGCCCGCTCCGGGGACCAGTTTCCCCGCCAGGTTGGGCGTATAGACTTCGAGATTGGTAAAATAACCTTTATCGCGGACAATTTCGCGCTCCAGAAAGCCGCGGACCGCGGTCGCGCCGGCAATGCTGAATTGTTCGCCGGTTACCAGGGCGTCCTGGGTATACTGTGCGCTGAAAGCAGCGCGGACTTGCCAGTTGCTCTTAAAAGCTTTCACCATGCTGAAGCCGCCGCGCAGGATTGTGTAACGGGAAGGCGCCCCATCCCCGCCTTCCGGACTAGGGCGCGCCGTATTGAAATCACTCTCCCGCCCTTTATCATCCACAGGAAGATTGCGCGATAAGACAACATAAAAGTCGAAGATCCCCCCGGGCTTTGACCAGTTGCCGCTGTATGCCAAACTGATAGGACTCACGGTGACATCCACCGCGGCCGGCCCGCAGCCTTCTTTGCCAAAATCGCCTAGCGAGCAGTCGTTTTCGTAGGCACGATAATCGAGGCCGTAAACGATTCGGTGCGAATACTGACCTTGCCGCTCCAGCAACTGGTTATAGCGCAGGCCGTAAACATGGCCCCGGCCGGAGAAAGCGAGTGGCCCTGCGACAGTCTGGGTGGTGCCGGCATCGACATCCGAGTAGGCGCTGATGAGATCAATGGAATCGCCCCACGAATACAGAGGCAGGCGATAGCTTGCGCTGTAAAGGCTTACCTGGTCCCACTCTCCTGGTGAGGTGACGTAGTTGAACGTGAAAATATGGTCACGGTTAAACAGGTTGGCATGTTGTACGCCGACGCCGAGCCTATAGTCGCCCGTAGCCTTATTGCCTGTATTGTCAAGGGTCAGGAATGCCTTGAACGGCCGGACGTTGATGACATCGACGGTGGCGTCCACCATCCCTTGCTTTTCGCCGGGGCGCAAAACGACGTCCACCTGCTTGGCCGGATTCTCGTTGGCAAGCTGCACGTTTGCTGAAAGATCCGTTATTCTGGGAAAATCGTCCTCCCTGAGCGCCGGAAGGCTGGAACGGATGTTCGCATCATCAAAAAAGCGGTTGCCTTCAATGGCTACCTTGCCGATTCGCGCTTCGATGACCTGCAGCGTGACGATTCCCTGGCCGAGGTCTTGTTCGGGGACGCCCACCCACACCACGCTGAAACCTTTTGTGCGATAGCGCTGCCTGAGGGCTTCGATCGCGTGCTGCACATCTCCATACTCGCGGTTTTTGCCGGTAAACGGCTTAAGTGCCGCTTCTATTTCATCAGGCTTGAGCAGCGTATTGCCATCGATCTTGAAACGATCAATATCGAAATGCTCGGTCTGCGTCTGTGCAAAAGAAAACGTCGATATCAGCACTAGCACCACCGTGAGTCCTATGCAGCGAATCATTGACGGCATATATCGCCCCCTTCCTTGAAACCGGGTAAATTGTCCAAAAATAATCATTTTTTATCGACTTTCCCGCTTTGCTGAGGGAATGACCATGTCTCACAAAATCCTCCCCCTAAAACAGAATCGCAGGGGTTCATGCTTCGAGCCAGGCGTGAGTTCAAATCGTTGGTCCCCCTCATTACGTCGAAACCCGGGTCGGCGTTGTTTGGATTCAGCGAAATATGCCAAAAATTGCCCGGGCGGTAGTAGAATTCGTTATTGATTACTCCGGCAAAAATGACCTGTCCCGCGTTGAAACCCAGGACCGGCTCGGCAGCCGCGCCGATAATTGTGAGATCGTTGTGTATAAAATCAAGGATGTAGTTACTGTTGGCCTCCAGGTTGCCCTGAATAATGGGGTATGGCCCGCCCAACGCACTCTCACCTGGAATACGCGTGAGTACGCCGGAAAGCACAGAATCTGCCGTGTCGGAGATGCCGAGTGCCGGGTTGTTTACCAGCCCCGCAACGCTAAAGGTAAATGGCGGATCGCTAGTACCATAGAGCTTGCTCTGCGGATTTGCAGACACGCTAAGCGCCGCCGGCATGATAATAAGATCGTTACCGCTAAAGTTGCCCAGGATGTAATTGCTGTTGGCTGCCAAAGTACCCTGGGTGATGGCGTACGGTCCATCCAGAACAGTCTCGCCGCCGGCACGGATCAGGATACCAGTGAGTACGGTATCTGCCGTGTCGGAGATACCGAGTGCCGGGTTGTTTACCAGCCCCGCAACGCTAAAGGTCAACGCCGGATCGCTCGTACCGTAGAGCTTGGTCTGTGGATTTGCAGAAACGCTAAGCGCCGCCGGGATAATAATAAGATCGTTGCCGCTAAAGTTGCCCAGGATATAATTGCCGTTGGCAGCCAAAGTGCCCTGTGTGATAGCGTAAGGCCCGCCCAGAACGGTCTCGCCGCTGATACGCGTAAGCGCACCCGAGAACACGTTTCCCGCAGTGTCAACGACGCCGAGCGCCGGGTTGTTTACCAGCCCGGTAACGCCAAAGGTCAAGACCGGATCGCTCGTGCCATAGACCTTGCTCTGAGCGTCAGCCGTAACTATCAGGGGCACCGGGGTCACACCCAGAAACCCGTTGACATAGCCAATTGTATAGTTCGTTGAACTCTGGCCGCCTGGGGTAATGGTGTATTTGCCCACGTTGGAGGCCGGAATGGCCGGAGTGGCGAACGTCAGCGCACCGATCAGTGCCGTAGCTGGAGTCTCGCCGTTCCGGAAACCTTTGTAGGTGGCGCCGAATGCAGGGTTTGCATCGCCGTACAGCCGGGTTGTGCTGTTCGCCGTAATGCCCAGAGGTGCAGGGATCACTCCCAGGGACCCGTCGATATAACTGATTGTGTAGTTGCCGGGGTTAAAGGTGCCGCCTGCGGCAGCGCTGGCCGTGATGTCATAAGGGCTTTCAGCCACTCCGGACGTCGCCGCCGCGCCTGCGCTTGTAAGGCTAACGCTGCCGATCGTCTCGCCGTTCTTTAGTCCGGTGCTTCCAAACTCAGTGCCGGTGAAGCTCACCGTCTCGCCATAAACCTTGCTGGTGCTATTCGCCGCAATGCCCAGAGGCGAAGGGATCACTCCCAAGGTCCCATTAAAATAACTTATGGTGTAATTTGAAGAGATCTGGCCGCTCGGAGTTATGGCATAGCTGCCCACGTTGGAGGCCGGGATGGCCGGAGTGGCGAACGTCAGCGTACCGGTCCAGTGCCGCAGTAGTCTCTCCGTTCTGGAAACCGGTGTAAATGGCGCTGAATGCCGGGTTTGCATCGCCATACAGCCGGATCGCGCTGTTTGCCGCAATGCCGAGCGCCGCGGGAATCACGCTCAGTTTGCCGTTGACATAGACAATGGTATAGTTAGGCGAACTCTGGCCGTACGGTACGATAGTGTAGGTTCCCACGTTGACTGCTCCCTGCGCACTGCCTCCATAGGCCAGGGTTCCGTCCAGGGAGGCAGGGGTGTCACCGGCCTGGAATCCCGTGTAGTTAACCCCGTTGCCTCCACTGTAGGCCAGACCGTCGTAAGTCTTGGCCGCCGCATTCGCAGCAATACCCAGCAGCCCGGCGGGGATCACACCCAGGGATCCGTCGACATAGCTGATGGTATAATTACCGGCGTTAAAGGTGCCGCCTGTGGCAGCGCTTGCTGTGATGTCGTAGGGGCTTCCTGCCACGTCAGCATCCGCTGCAGCGCCTTCGCTTACCAGGCTAATGCTGCCGATTGTCTCGCCGTTCTTCAGTCCGGTGCTGCTGAACTCATCGCCGGTAAAGCTCATCGTCTCGCCATAAGTCTTACTGGTGCTGTTCGCCGCAATGCCCAGCGGTGCAGGGATCACGCCCAGAGATCCGTCCACATAGCTAATGGAGTAGTTGCCTGGATCAAAAGTTCCGCCGGAAGCTGCGCTTGCAGTAATGTTATAGGGGCTGCCTGCCACTTCGGCCGTCGCAACCGCGCCCGCACTGGCCAGATTAACGCTGCCAATCGTCTCGCTGTTTTTCAGTCCTGTGCTGCTAAACTCGGCGCCGGTGAAGCTCACCGTCTCGCCATAAACCTTGCTGGTGCTATTCGCCGCAATGCCCAGCGGCGCAAGAGTCACGCCCAGGGTCCCGTTAGCATAAGTGATGATGTAGTTTGACGAGCTCTGGCCGCTAGGAGTTATAACGTAGCTGCCCACGTTGGAGGTTGCAATGGCTGCTGTTGCAAACTTCAGCACACCACTGAGCGACGCAGTAGTTTCCCCGTTCTGAAAACCTGTGTAAGTAGCGCTGAATGACGGGTTCGCATCGCCGTAAAGACGGGTCGCGCTGTTTGCCGCAATGCCCAGCGGCGCAGATATTACTCCAAGGTATCCGTCAACGTAGCTGATAATATAGTTGCCGGGGTCAAAGGTGCCGCCGGCAGCTTCGCCTACCGTGATGTTATAGGGGCTGTCAGCCACTACGGCTGTCGCAGCCGCGCCTGCGCTTGCAAGACTAACACTGCCGATAGTTTCCCCATTTTTAAGGCCAGTGACGCCAAATTCGGTTCCGGTGAAACTCACCGTCTCTCCGTAAATCTTGCTCGTGCTGTTAGCCGCAATGCCCAGCGGCGCGGGTGTTATGTCGGCCAAGGTCACGGCGGTGCTATTGACCGTGTAGTTGACGGCATCCGTGCCGGTCAGGCTCAGGCCTGTACCGGTTACGGTCTTGTCGATACCGACGTTTTTGTTGACGAAACTCGCTGTACCGCCCGTGTAGGTCACATTGTCCGTGCCGAGCACGCCGGTCAGGGTGCGGGTCAGGATGGTCGCCGCGATCGTGGCGTCATAGATTTTGTCGGTCACGCTGATGCGGCCTGTAATCTCCAGCGGAGTGATGTCGGCAAGGGTAAAGGTCTGATTGGTTATGCTGTAGTTGCCTACGTCCGCGCCGGTATACCCGCTAGTCAGGGTGATAGTCTTGTCCGCGGCCGCGTTCTTGTCGCTGAAAAGACCGGTTGCGTTAACGCTTACCAGGTCGCCGCTGATCAGGCCGGTGTAGATCGCGCCCGTGGTACTCACAGTGGCTGCGGAATTCGCGTCATATACCTTGTCAGCAGCAGTGATACCGCTCATGGTCAGGTCTTTAACCGTAATGTCTGCCGTGGTCACGGCGGTGGTGTTGACCGTGTAGTTGACGGCATCCGTGCCGGTCAGGCTCAGGCCTGTACCGGTTA